>JALHOI010000011.1 GCA_022843085.1 Pseudobdellovibrionaceae bacterium | reverse complement strand
CACCCATGACCCCGAGCATGTATCCACCCGTGCCCTCTTTGATCGCGTCCATGAATTTGATCGCCCACGGGTACATGAAGATGATTTCGATATCGAATAAGATGAACAAGATCGCAGTCAGATAAAATTTAATCGAAATTTTCGAATCGTTTGTTTCGGTACCCGGAATTCCACACTCGTACGGCATCATTTGCGCACGATTGTTTCGCTTGTTTCTAGGCCCGAGAAGCGAAGTTCCGACGACAATGACCGCGCCAAAGGCGAGCAGAATAAAAGTCATGATTATGACTGGCATCAAACTTACGGCGGGCGCGGCCGCGGCGACTGAACTCATGATGGAGGGCTCCCCAGTTGCGATTTCGAGCGCGCGATGACAGCCTGTCTCGCACTCGGAGTGTCTCGAGTTGAACGTTTTAAGCTTATACTGACGCACGACAAAGATTCCAAGTACTGACAAAACAAGGGTTTGCTGCGATGCAGCCTTCCGTGAGACAACGTCGGTCGCCATGATGACCATTCACACCCTCGCAGGCATCCGCCGGGCCAAAGCGCTTGGCGAAAAACGAATTGAAGTTTCGGGGTTTGATTCGCCCGAAGTGCTTGCGCTTGTCTTGACGATGACGAATGAGGCCGATTCTCAGGTTTTGGTTTTCTCAACTGATGGCGAGGCAAAGCGATTTGCTCGAGCTGTTCGTTTTTTCAGCAATCGTTGGTCGATCGACCATCTGCCGTCATTCGACGTATCACCTTATTCGGGTCTTTATCCGAATCCGAGAACCGTCGCCGAACGCGTGCGGTGGTCCTACCGCGCGCAATCAGCGGCGCCACTTTATTTTTACACCGCCACCGTCGAAGCGATGTCGCAACGCACGATTCAGCGACACGACCTTCATGCAAACACCTTTAAGTTCCGGAAATCACACGACCTTCCTTCAACTTTCGCGGACCAGCTCGTTAAGCTCGGCTATTCGTCGTCGCCTCTCGTCGAAGACATCGGCTCGTTCGCAATTCGCGGTTCGGTTGTGGACGTCTTTTCTCCGGGGCACGATCTTCCTCTTCGATTTGATCTGTTCGGTGACACGATCGAAACGATTCGAACCTTTGACCCACAAACACAGCGATCTGACAAAGAAGTCGCCGAGGCCATCATATTGCCTGCGAAAGAATTCGTTTTTTCAGACGAGGCCCGTGAGCGCGCGGCGAAAGCTTACAGCAAATCGACGGAAGGCCGCGATGTCGATATCGCCGAAAAAAACGGCATCTTACACTCGCTCGCGCAGGGCCATCTTTTCCCGGGCCTCGATTTCTTACTTGGAACTTTCCAGACGGGTTTTGAAACGCCTCTCGACCACGTCCGCTCGTCGCATTTGGTGTGGATGGTCAATCCGATTGAGTCTTCCCGCGCCGCCGATGAACTCGAGGAACAAACGAAACGAGAGTTCGCACAATCCTCAACTCTCGCGATCGCGCCTGAACCGGCAACTCTGTATCGACCGCTCGAGCATTGGAACTTCGATCATCTCGAATCGACAGTAACAGTTTCGCGGCTCGCGATCGACGAAGAGTTTTCGCCGTCTGAATCCGCACCGGGGTCGGTTTTAGGTGCAGATTCAGACGGCGAAACCTCTTCGGGCGAGACCCGTCAGTTAAAATTGTCGAGTGTTGATTTGCGGTTTGCTGTGCCGACGCCGCAAAATCCGGCGGGTGCCGAGGTTTTGGCAAAGCTTCAGAGCTGGCGGCCAAACGGCGAGACCGTCGTCATTGCGGCGGGAACTTCGGCCCAGGCGCAGCGGCTTCAGGCCATGCTCGATCGAGGAGGTGCAGCCACCCACTGGATTTGCGAATTCATCGAAGAAAAAGACTTCGACTTCGGCGCTATTCGCGACCGGCAAGCGGCGAATCCGCGCCTTGTTTCGATTGTTCCTCGAATTCTCGATTCAAGCTTCCGCATCGGAACCGAAAAACTCGTCGTGCTTCGCGACGAAGATTTTTTCGGACGCAAGTCGCGACGTCGTGACAAGACGGATTCGACCTCAGACGGATTCAAAGAATTCGCGGCCGCGGTTTCTTTCTCGGACCTCGAAGCGGGCGACAAAATCGTTCATGCCCAGCACGGAATCGGCGTTTACGAGGGCCTCAAGCGGATGCAGGTGAACGGCGTCGAAGCCGAGTTTCTGACGTTGTCGTACAAGGACGGCGACAAACTTTATCTACCCATCTACCGCATCGCTCAAATTCAGAAATACTCGGGCCCAGGCGGAAATGCCCTCATCGATAAGCTTGGCGGCACGGGCTGGGCTAAGACAAAGATCAAAGTTCGAAGTCAACTTCGAGAACTTGCAGGCGAACTTCTTGAACTCTACGCAAAGCGTGCGCAAGCCACTCGAATGCCGTTTCCGCACGACGACAAAGCGAACGATGAGTTCGGTCAATTCGAACTCAGCTTTCCGTACGACGAAACCGACGATCAGTTGAAAGCCATCAATGCCCTTCTCAAAGACATGCACAGCGAAAAGCCAATGGATCGGCTGATCTGCGGCGACGTCGGTTTCGGCAAGACCGAAGTCGCGATGCGCGCGACGTTCAAAGCTGTTCAAGCAAGAAAGCAAATTGCGGTTTTAGCCCCAACAACGGTGCTTAGCTTTCAGCATCTCGAAACTTTCACGAAGCGTTTCAAAAACTGGCCCGTCACGATTCGCGCGCTCAATCGATTTGTTCCTCCGCATGAGCAACGCAAAACGATCGCCGAAACCAAAGAAGGTCGCGTCGATATTCTCATCGGCACTCACCGCGTGTTTTCGAAAGACGTCGAATTCAAGGATCTGGGTTTACTCGTCATCGATGAAGAACAGCGATTCGGAGTCGGACACAAAGAAAAAATTCGTCGCATGAAAGTCGGTGTCGATACGCTGACACTTTCGGCAACGCCGATACCTCGAACGCTGAACATGTCACTTGTCGGAATTCGCGATTTAAGTTTGATCAACACCGCACCCGTCGATCGATTGCCGACGCGAACCTTCGTCTGCAAGTACGATGAAGAAACGATTCGTCGCGGAATCACATCCGAAATTCAGCGCGGCGGCCAGGTTTTCTTTTTGCACAACCGCGTGCAGTCGATTTACGGCGTCGCCGACGAACTTCGCAAGCTCGTACCTGAGGCGCGAATTCGTGTTGGCCACGGTCAGATGGATGAACACGAACTTGAAGCAACGATGATCGCATTCTTCAATCACGAGATCGACGTGTTGCTCTGTACCACCATCATTGAATCGGGTATCGACAACCCGCGAGCCAACACGATGTTTATCGATAACGCCCATCAGCTAGGCCTCAGCCAGCTTTACCAGTTGCGCGGTCGTGTCGGACGTTCGAAAGAGCGCGCCTACTGCTACCTTATTATTCCGCAAAACAAACGCATTGAAAAAGACGCACAAGAACGTCTTAGAGTCATTCAAGAGAACACAGCGCTTGGCAGCGGTATCACGATCGCGCACCACGATCTCGAACTTCGAGGTGCCGGCAATTTACTTGGCGAAGATCAGTCGGGCCACATCGAAGCCGTCGGTTATGAAATGTACCTCGAGCTACTTGAACAGACGATCGGTGAACTGAAAGGGCAAGAAGTCGTTGAGAAAGTTGAACCTGATATCAACGTTCGCATCGCGGCGCTTATTCCTGATACCTACATGCCCGATATCCGAATTCGTCTGGCTTGGTACCGCAACCTCTCGCAAATTGAAGGGCCCGACGATCTCGACCGAATCGAAGAGCAGATGTCCGATCAATTCGGGAAGCCACCCGAGCCCGTCATCAATCTGCTAGGGCTCATGCTGATTCGTTCCGTCTGCCGCGAGCTGGGCATTCGCGATCTCAGCTCGGGCCCAAAGGCGATTTCGCTCGCCTTTACGCCGCACACGATTTTACCTCCACAAGAAATTGTGAAGCTCGCAGCACGTGAAAAGGGCCGCGTGACTTTGACTCCTGACATGCGGGTAAACATTCGACTTGATACGATCACGTGGCCAAAAATCTACGAAGAGTTACTCGCGCTTCGCCGCCTGGCCCCTTAGGAGCGCGGTCTGAAAGTTTTATGATCCGCGAACCCAAATTCGGCACTTTGAGTCTTTGCGCGCCTCCCAACCCGATTTAAATCACCGCCTCTGCGGGGGGCCCCACGGCTCTGGGTTTGCAACCTCTCTCACCAAGCGTTTCTTTGAACACCAATGACCTGGAGAGCCCGTGCTGGGGATCTTTCGTTTTGCTTTCACATCACTGCTTGTACTCGCCAGTTTTTCAACCGAATCGAGTTTCGCGCAAAGTCTAAGTTGCGAATCTCTCTTCAATCCGTCGAAGCGCGAGGACGCACCAGAAAAAATTCTGGGCGATTTATTTGATCGACAGGCGAGCCCTGTATCGCCGGACTCAACGTCGTTCGAGTTAAAATTAGTCTCATCGATAAAATCAAGGGGCAGCATCAAAACCGATACTCGGCTGCAGCAGAACCGAACAGCGACAAGCGACGATATCGAATTCAAACTTGTGCGCAGCAGTTCTGATGCATCCTCGTCGCATCTCGCAGTTGCGTCGGGCCGCTATGATCTCGTCTTCGAGAGCCCGCACTTTCCGTCGTCAAAAGATTTTTCGCATCAGCTCGTGCTGCCAACGGACATTGATCACCGGTCGCAACTCGTGGTGGTTGGCGGACAAATCCTTCTGTTTTCGATCGACACAGCGACGAGAGCAACCGTTGTGACCGCGATTGAAGTCAGTGAATCGGCGAAGAGAATAACACCTAAAATTCTTCCCGCGTTCAGTTCTCGCAGCGTTTCGCAACTCGGTTCGATCGTCGCCATCGGGGATTACGCCTTCGAACTACGACGCGGAACTTTTCACGCGTACCGACTGACGAATTCAGGCCTTCAAACAATTAGGCTCCATTACTCCGATCAGCTTTATCGCGAACGTGAAGCAAATTTGTACTCAGCGACGGTGCAGCCCGATGGGAGCATTGTCTTTATTGTCTCGACCCCAACCGAGATTCAGCTCTACCGCTTAAGATCTCACTGAAGAAACTAGGACGGGCCGGTTGTGATCTAAGCTTGAGAAATGTGCTCGGCCTTCGCCGCTTGGCCCCTTAAAGCTGGGCAAACTGTCGCGACTTTAGACACCTGTCTTTTCTGTCACACAGTGTGACGCTAAGCCGACGAAATCAGATTCAGTTTTGTCCGATGCTGTTGATATGGCCGCAGTCGCTCTTCGATATTTCGCCCAAATTGTAACCCTCGCGGTTATGAATGCCTCGACGACTCACGCTGGTGTGTACGGGGCGCCGGCGAAAGCTTCTAATCTTCCGCAAAGCGAGTGCATCACCGATTTTTCTTTATTTGGCGAGGCTCCCCAACGAAAGTTCCCGCCAGTTTTACTGAGGTCAGAAGTTGTTCCCCTCAGGTTCAAAGTTCTCGATAGTTCGCGGCTGTCGCAGGTCGCAAAGGTCATCGACCTCAATGGTCAAGTTGACCCACGACTTAAGAATCTACCGGCCGGAAACTACGTTTACGCGATCGACTCTAAAAGGCGCCTCGTGATACTTCCACGCGCGATTGACCCCGGGCCCGTCGATATTAATTCGCTGTCGGCGACCTTCATCGGGTCACACGAGGGTATCGTTCAAATGTTGAAAGCCGTAGACGGTAAAGGGCCAAAGTTGATCGCTGCTGGAGAAATCACGATTCGAGACGACCGAGTTAGGATGGTCAGCAACGGGGCCGGGTCTTACCGCGGTTTTACCGATCATCTGAATTACGCGGCAACAGAGTTTAAAGCCCACGGTTTGGCTATCAACGAACGAACAGAACTTCGAGACCATTCTGTAAAGCCATTCGCTGACCCTCACGGATTAGCTGACGGTCAAGCTCGGGCCGTAATTGAAGCGGCCCGTGATCCGGGCTTTGCGGTCCTACAAAGTGCATTTCGAGTGATTCTTAAAAGAGTCGACGAAAAGTTTCCGGGCCAAATGGATTTCATACGCGCGGCGATAGCAGTTAAGGAAACGAGTAGACAAGAGCGCCTACTGCAAGCCGCGGGCATGGTCAGCTCTTAGCAAACGCCACAAGAGACCGAGGCTTACGTTATTCGAAGTGCGGTACGTAATCTCGGCCAACAACAAACACTTGACCGTCGTGCCGACGCCGAAGTTCAGGCCTTAGGTGAGGCTCGAGTTCGACAACTACTGGGGGACATCGAGGCTTTCTTAAATGAGCAGACAAAGTAAATTTGCCTTGGCACCAACGTCTAGCTAACGTCTAGCTAACGTCTTGGCAAGCACTGGACCAGGCTCTAAAAGCAAGCCCGCAACGCTATTCTACGATTGATGCGTTTGGCCACTCGCTTCTTAGCGACGTTTGTTATTTTAGCCACAAGTTCGGTTTTAAATTCAAACCGGACACACGCGAACACGTCTGCTGAAAAACCGCTTCCGCTTGGCCAGCTGCTTATCGTTGGGTTTAAGGGCACTCAACTTAAAGACGGTCTGGACGACGTCATTCGTGAAACGAAACCCGGCGGGATTCTGCTGTTCGGTCGCAATGTTAAATCGGCCGAGCAGGTTGCTCAGCTGAACTTCTCGGCGCAAGCACTCTCCAAGCAGGTTTCGAAATCCCCGCTCTTAATCGCAATTGATCAAGAAGGTGGAAACGTCATTCGAATTCGACACACACCGACACTCCCAAGCGCACTCGCGATTTCGCGCACTCGAGATCTCACGGTTGCGCGTCGCTCGGGGCTTGCGACGGGCCGGCTTTTAAAGTCGCTGGGAATCAACGTTAATCTTGCTCCAGTCGTCGACGTATCGGACCCCGACACCGACAAATTTTTGGGCACTCGGTCGTTCGGCAATGATCCCGCGCGAGTTTCTGCGATGACGACAGCTCTAGCTCTTGGACTTCAAGAACACGGGATTCTTCCCGTCGCGAAACACTTTCCAGGTCACGGCGATGCTTCGGGCGACTCACACTTAATGGCAGCCTCAAGCCCGGCCGATCGAGCACTTCTGTTCGAGCGCGATCTGTTGCCGTATTTTTCGCTCGCACGAAACTTGAAGAAACCCTGGGGTGCGATGCTCGCACATGTCAGCTTTCCCGCCATCGACAACAGCGGATCACCCGCTACCTTTTCAAAGCCGATTGTCACCGGTCTGTTTCGCAAAGAAGTCAGTTCATCGGCCCTTGTGATGACAGACGATATTGAAATGGCCGGAGCTGGCGCAGAAAAGGATGTCGGTCTACGAGCCGTCCGTGCGATCGAAGCTGGCGCCGACATGGTGATGATCGCCTGGAGCCGCCGAATTCAAATCGAGGTACTTAAAGCACTTCAGTCGGCGCTCGACTCCGGCCGGCTTAAACGGTCACGCGTCGAAGAAGCACTTCAGCGAATCGCAAAGGCAAAGTCAGCGTATGTCCCCGAAAGGCTGGTCTTGTCGTCACGCGAAGAGCTGACCCGAAGCCTAAAAAATCCAGAATTCACCATGCTCGGCAACGCCGTTCTTCGCGCGGCCGCACGCAATCTTGAAGAACGTCGACCTTCAAGCGTCGATGTGTCCGGTGATATTACAGCGGACAATTCGGACACAGTTTCTGAAAGCTCAACTCCGATGCGAATGCTGGCGAGTGCTGATCCGATTATTCTTTTGTCGGCTCGCGCCGATTTTCTCGAAAATTTTCGGAAGCGAGCGGTCGGCCACCGAGTCATGCCGGTCATTCTTAGACCGTCACGAAAAGAGGCCATTGAAAGACTGCTTCGGTCCAACCCCGAATCCGCAGTTTTCGTCTACGTCTCCGGAAAGCAGGTTGCAGCTTTCGTTTCAGCAATGCCCGAAGAACTCGCGGCGCGTATGATTTTGATCAACGTCGAAACACGCGCGGCCATTGAGAGACCCGAGAGATTTCGAGACATTTTTGAAATTTACTACCGACATCCCGAATTGGGCGGCGTCGTCGCCGAAAGTTATCTGGACATCAAGCCAGCGGTTCAGAAACGAACTGCAGCTTCCCAATCAACGGAACAAAAACCGTAAATCCCTGCACTTGCGAATTGCGAAAAGTAATCAAAACATCACCAGGTTTCGTTTCAGGGCTCGCTTTCGGTGTCGCGATCGATTCGGCGAGATCGCCGGGCTTGAGTACCCGCAGAATTGCCATCGCATCACCGGCACCCGCCGTTGAATCTTCGCGAAAGTATAAAATAGCTTCGCGTTCGCGCTGATTATCTTCAAAGCGAAATCGAGTTTCTTGCTCGCCGCCGACACTCCATCGTTGAAGCTGGTACTCGGCCACCCAAGGAATTTCGATCGCAGAGATGACGCCAAGGTCATCCCACGATTTACGGCGTTCCGTCGGGGCGTCGCTAGAATCTGTTCCCCGCCCACCAAAGATCTTCTCTAAAAACTCTTTCCGAGTTTTAGAGCCCTCGGCGATGATCCGCACCGAGGCTTCGATCGCGGTAAAGGGAATCATTTTGGCAAAAGCGCCTTTGATGACCTCGACCCGTGCGGCAAACTCGCCACCCGGTTTAGCTTCCCAACGAAGCGTTCCAGCCACCGCAAAATTAGAAATTGAAAACCGACGCGTGTCAGGCGTCGGTCGATAGTGGGAAAAATTTAAATCGGCAACCATCGAGAATTCAGAGGGCTAGTGAGCCGTCTGATTACCCTTCGCGATCGACCTACGTACGTCCGCGCGTTGCATTTTTCGGCGATACTTTTCGATATTCTCAGGATCGAGTTGGCCGGAATCAACTTTTTCACTCGCCATTTTCCATGCAGCAAGTGCTCGTTCATGGTCGATATCTTCCGCGCGTTCCGCGGTCTCGGCAAGAACCAAGACTCCGTCGGGATTTACTTCCGCGTAGCCCCACGAAACGATGACGGTCTTCAACTCGGTCTGACCCTTCAAGCGATAACGAAGTAGCCCGGTCGAAAGCGTCGTCATCAACGGAGCATGACCCGGAAGAATATTGAGTTCACCACGGTAACCAGGAACAAAAACCTCTTCGACTTCGACGTCGGTCAAAAGTTTTTTCTCGGGAGTCACCAGCGTAAGATTTAGCGGTTTATAAGCCATCTTCTACAACCGCTTCGATTTCTCTACAGCTTGCTCGATTGTGCCGACCAAATAGAACGCCTGCTCTGGAAGAGCATCGTGTTTACCGTCAAGGATTTCGCGGAAGCCACGAACTGTGTCTTTGATCTCAACGTATTGACCCGGAGTACCCGTGAACTGCTCGGCCACAAAGAACGGCTGCGACAAGAAGCGCTGAACTTTACGTGCGCGACCAACAACCGTCTTATCTTCTTCCGACAATTCGTCCATACCCAAGATCGCAATGATATCTTGAAGTTCGCGATAACGCTGAAGCAGAGCCTGGACATCGCGAGCTGTCTTGTAATGTTCTTCGCCAACGATCAAAGGATCAAGGATACGAGATGTCGACTGAAGCGGGTGAACCGCTGGGAAGATCGCCATCGCCGCAATGTCGCGATCGAGGTTCGTTGTCGCGTCCAAGTGGGCAAATGTGGTCGCCGGAGCCGGATCGGTGTAGTCATCCGCAGGAACGTAAACGGCCTGAACCGAAGTGATCGAACCTTTTTTCGTCGACGTGATCCGCTCTTGAAGCGCACCCATGTCTGTCGCGAGAGTCGGCTGATAACCAACGGCCGATGGAATACGACCTAAAAGAGCCGAAACTTCAGCGCCCGCTTGAGTAAAGCGGAAGATGTTGTCGACGAAGAACAAAACGTCTTGGCCGGCTTCGTCGCGGAAGTATTCTGCGACTGTGAGACCTGTCAGAGCAACACGTGCGCGTGCTCCAGGAGGCTCGTTCATCTGACCGAAGATGAGCGACGTCTTTTTAATAACGCCCGACTCTTTCATCTCCATCCAAAGATCGTTACCTTCACGAGTACGTTCACCAACACCCGCGAAAACCGAGTAACCACCGTGCTGAGTTGCGATGTTGTTGATGAGCTCTTGGATCAGAACCGTCTTACCGACACCCGCACCACCGAAGAGACCGATTTTTCCACCCTTCACGTAGGGAGCAAGAAGATCGACGACTTTGATGCCCGTGACGAGCATTTCGGCCTTCGTCGACTGGTCTTCAAATTTGGGAGCTTGGCGATGGATTTCCCACTGCACTTTTTCGCCGATCGGGCCGGCTTCGTCGATCGGCTCGCCGATGACGTTCATGATGCGACCAAGAACCGCATCACCGACTGGAGTCGTAATCATTTTACCGGTGTTGATGACCTTTTGGCCACGAACCAAACCGTCGGTCGAATCCATCGCGATGGTTCGCACCGAGCGATCACCCAAATGCTGAGCAACCTCGAGAACAAGATTGTTCTCGCGAGCGTCGATTTGCGTGTTCGTCATTCGAAGCGCCGTATAGATCGCTGGCATATCGCCAGTTGGAAATTCAACGTCGACAACGGGACCCATGACTTGGCTTACGATTCCTGATTCCACTGCTATCTCCTTAAGCCTTGAGGGCTTCCGCACCGCTCGTGATTTCGATCAACTCAGTCGTGATCGCCGCCTGGCGTGCTTTATTATAAGTCAGAGTTAAAGTTCGGATCATTTCGCCCGCGTTCTTCGTCGCGTTTTCCATCGACGTCATGCGAGCCCCGTGCTCAGCCGCAACCGATTCAGACAAGCAGCGGTAAACTTGGATATCGAAATGCTTCCAGATCAGTGCTTCAACGATTTCAGCTGGTGACGGCTCGTAAATAAGTTCAGCCGGAAAACCGCCCGTTCCCTTATTCAGAGTCGCAGCTTTCTCGACATCGATCGGCAGTAGAGTTTCACAGATGACCGTCTGCTGAATCGCCGAGACAAACTCGTTGTAGATGATGCGGACTTCGTCGTAATCGCCCGATTTGTATTTATCGACGACCGTGTGGGAAATTTTTGAGGCCAGCGAAAAAGAAATGTCTTTCGCAAGATTTAGAATCGTTTCGACTGAAGTCTTACCTCGGCGGCGGAAGTAGTCTGCACCTCGACGTCCGACCATCAGTAAATCAATTTTCTCAGACTTCGTCGCGTTGTCGCGAAGATAACGTTCGGTAAATTTCGAAACGTTGGTATTAAAAGCACCGCAGAGACCGCGATCGCTCGTAATGACGACAAGCAGAACTTTCTTCGAGCGCTCGTCAACTTCAGCGTGGCTGCGAAGTAGCGGGTGGTCGACTGCTTCTGTCGTTGCGACGTCGGCGATCACAGTCAATAGACCCTGCGCGTAGGGGCGCATGTTGACGATGTTCTGCTGAGCACGGCGAAGCTTCGCCGCGGACACCATCTTCATTGCCTTTGTGATCTGCTGCGTATTCTTCGTCGAATCGATTCGATTCCGAATATCCTTCAAGCTTGGCATTTGGCCTTAGTTCCTTACTTTTTAGTAACTTCGAAGACCGCTTTAAATTCAGTAAGCGCCTCAACGATCTGTTTTTTTACAGCGTCTTTGATTTGCTTTTCCTTCGCCACTTCAGCGACGACGGCCGAATACTTCTGCTTCATGAACTCGAGCATCTCTTTTTCGTAGCGACGAACTTCCGTCTCGGGAATCACGTCAACGAAGCCGTTTGTCGCCGCGAAAATCGAGAAGATTTGATCGACAACGTTAAACGGTGAGTACTGAGGCTGTTTCAAAAGTTCGACGAGACGACGACCGCGGGCCAACTGCTGCTGCGACGCTTTGTCGAGATCCGAAGCGAACGCTGCAAACGCCTCGAGCGCGCGGAACTGAGCAAGCTCGAGCTTCAACGTACCGGCAACCTGCTTCATGCCTTTGATCTGAGCGTTTCCACCGACCCGCGAAACCGATTTCCCGACGTTCACAGCGGGGCGAATACCTTTGTAGAACAGATCAGCCTCGAGGAAGATCTGACCATCGGTGATCGAGATCACGTTGGTCGGAATGTAGGCCGAGATGTCGCCGGCCTGAGTTTCAATCATTGGAAGCGCCGTCAGCGAACCGCCGCCATTGTCGTCCGACAGTTTCGCCGCACGCTCGAGCAAACGAGAGTGAACATAGAAAACGTCGCCTGGATAAGCTTCGCGACCAGGAGGACGACGAAGTAGAAGCGACAACTGGCGATAGGCTTGTGCCTGTTTGGTCAAATCATCGTAGATGATAAGAGCATGGCGACCTGTATCGCGGAAGTACTCGGCCATCGCGCAACCTGCATATGGTGCAAGATACTGAAGCGGAGCAGGATCCGAAGCTGTCGCTGCAATCACGGTCGTGTACTCCATCGCGCCAGCCGCACGAAGTTTTTCAACAACGAGTGCAACCGTCGATCGCTTTTGCCCGATCGCCACGTAGAAGCAATGAACGCCCTGACCTTTTTGATTGATGATTGTATCGAGAGCGATTGTCGTCTTTCCAGTCTGACGATCGCCGATGATCAATTCGCGCTGACCTCGCCCAATCGGGATCATCGCGTCGATCGCTTTGATGCCGGTTTGAAGTGGCTCGGTGACCGATTTTCGGTAGACGATACCCGGCGCCTTGAGTTCAACGACGCTTGAGTGCTCAGTCTTCAGAGGTCCGCGACCATCAATCGCGTTACCGAGCGCATCGACGACTCGACCGAGTAGCGCTTCACCGACGGGAACAGAAACGATTTTCTTAGTTCGTTTAACCGTGTCGCCTTCTTTGATACCGCGGTCTTCTCCGAAGACAACGACTCCGACTGAATCGCTCTCAAGAGAGAGAACCATGCCGTAAACCTCGCCCGGAAACTCGACAAGCTCGCCTTGCATCGCAGTTTCAAGACCATAAATGCGCGCAACACCATCTCCTACGGAGAGAACGGTGCCAGTTTCGCTCATTTCAACTGACTTCGAATAGCCTTTGATCTGCTCTTTGAGGACTTTGCTGATCTCGTCGGCGCGAATTTGCAGTTCCATGTTAAAATCGATCTCCCTTAGATACGTCTGATACTAATGTTTACGCTTTAGCTCTTCGCTCATTCGTTTCAAATGAGTTGAGAGTGAATCATCGAAAGTGTGGCTGCCAACCCGCGCAACCAAACCACCAATGACCGTTGGATCTACTTTGTAAGTCATAATGACTTTCTTTTTGAGAACGCCTTCAACCGTTTTTTCGATCTGTGTTCTCTCGGCAGGCCCTAGCGCCGTCGTCGAACGAACGACGCCGCGGCAGACGTTGTTGGCCGCGTCGATTTCGTCTTGAAACGAATCGACTGCTTCGCCAAAGATCTCAAGGCGTCCCTTATCTGCGAGCAGCATGAGGAACTGATTCACCTCGGGCGTGACACTCTTGCCAGCCAACGCCTTTTTTAGCGCATCTGACTTCTGCGACACCGAGAACATCGGCGAAGCAAAAAAATCCTGAATCGACGCGTCGGCCGTGAAAGAAGTATTGAGGGCGCGCAGATCGGCGAGAACTCGATCTTGTGTCCCGTTCTCTACACTGAGACCAAAAATGGCTTTCGCATAGCGTTTAGCAAGTTTGGTTGAATTCACGTCGACACCGCCGCCGATTTATTTTTTTCGATTTTCTGTACGAATTCATCCTGCAGACGCTTTTGATCTTGGTCTTGCATTTTGTCGGTCAAGATTCGCTGAGCCATTGCAACTGACTGGCCGAGCAATTCATCCCTCAAGATTGAAGTCGCGCGTTCGATTTCGACAACCGCCGTGCGCTCGGCCTCGAGTTTTAGTCTGGCCGACAAATTGCGAGCCTCTTCAACGATCTGTTCACGAAGAGCCGCAGCCTCTCTTCGTGCGTCTGCAATCGACTGATCGCGGGTCGCTTCGAGCTTCGCGAGTCGCGCTTGCATTTCGCTGCGCTTCGCCTGGGCTTCGGCCCGGGCAGCATCGGCCCGCTTGAGAGCAACATGAAAGTTAGCTTGGCGGTTTTTAAAGTAGTCCGAGATAGGCTTTCGTCCAAAGTAGACAATCAGGCCGACATACAAAAAGAAATTGATAAACTGAAGCGTCACGACGAACGGCACACCCGCTTCGCCGCTCGATCCGCCGGCTGCGTTGCCAAGCGAGGTCAAAATTAAACTCGGTATCGCGAGGACGACCGCGGCGACCATAAACTTGAAAAGCGGACGAGACAAAAGTTGCTTCATTAGAGTGAGATCTCCTTGCCAGCCATCTTCGATGCGATGGCCGAAGTGATCGAAGGCACTTCGCCAGAAAGCTTGGACCGAGCTGACGTGACTTCGGTCACGATTTTAGCACGCGACTTTTCGAGCAAGCCAGCCGACTCGATCCTCGCTGCGGCAACAAGCGCCTCGGATTCCTTCATCGCGGCAAGCCGGTTTGTTTCGTACTCGGCACGAATAGACGCCGTAACAGCTTTTGCTTTTGATTCGTAGTCGGCGTTGATGGCACTTGTTTCGTTCAACAGTTGTGCCGCCTGCTCCTCACCACCAATTGTGCGGGATTCGCGTTCTGCGAGGGCTTTCATGTAAGGCTTAAAAATCAAATTCGAGAGCGCCAAATAGGCGATCCCAAAGCAAACCATGTGAATCCATAAAGTGCTGTCGATGCCGAGAGATTTCAGCAATTCCATGAGACCTTCACGCACCGGCAAAAGAGAGCCGGCAGGAAACGACATCAGAACTTTTGTTCCGACCGCCGAGGTGGACTGTTTACGTAGCGAAGTTCAGTAGCACCGCGGCGAGAAACGGGTCAAGCGAATTGCCCGCACGAGCCTGCACTAGTTTTAAGACTCAAGTCGTTTCGGGTGTGCTGGGCATGTACGAGGCACCTTCGAAGGTGACACCCTCATCAATTCTTAAACTTGGAGTTGTCACGGTTCCGCGAAATACGGCCGGCGGGTGCATGATCACGCGCTTTCGAGCTGCGACGCTTCCGATGAATGTGCCTGAAATTACGACAACATCGGCTTCGACTTCGGCTTCGACCACAGCACCTGGATTTATGACAAGCGTGTCGCGAGTGAAGATCTCTCCTTTGAAGGTGCCGCCAATTCGAACGACCCCCTCGAAAGAGAGCTTTCCCTCGAATTGGGCGCCTTCATCAAGAAGTGCCGTTAAACGACCGTCGGTGACGGTCGAGTCTGACATCAGCCTCGGGAAGACACGGTCGCCGCTGTGTTTTGGGTCGCGTTCGATTTCGCCCATCCTCGCCGCATCCTTTCAACAACTTCCGTCAGTTGTTCATCCGAGTGAAAATAAACGCTTAGTTTGCCCCGTCGATCCGCATAGTCAATGACGACTCGGGTTCCGATAAGCTTTTGAAGCTCTCCGGCAAGCGCCTCAACAAGCTTTGAGGAAACATCGAGACCCATCGCGGGCCGCTGGCCCGAAACAGCACCTGTACCTTGCGACTTCTTTTCTGCGACTTTCTTCTCAAGCGCACGAACCGACAACTTCTCGCGAATAACTTCTTTTGCGAGCGAAATTTGGTCTGACATCGACTCGAGTCCGAGAAGAACCTTGGCGTGGCCTGAACTTAGCTCGCCTCCGCCGATCATCAATTTAACTTCAGGCGGCAGCGCCATTAAGCGAAGCGCATTTGCTACCGACGATCGCTCTTTTCCTAGCCGATCGGCGACCTGAGCCTGGGTTAAATTGTAGGTTTTCATGAGGTGATCGTAAGCCTCAGACTCCTCCATCGGATTCAGATCAGCTCGCTGTATGTTCTCGAGGATTGCGAGCTCGAGCGAATCTTGATCAGACACCGCACGAAGAATGACCGGTACCTCTTTAAGACCCGCAATCTGAGCCGCGCGCCAACGACGTTCCCCTGCAATAATTTGAAATTCGCGCTCACTTATTCTTTGCGCCGTGATGGGTTGGAGAATCCCTTTTTCACGAATCGACGCGGCTAGTTCCTTGAGTGCCGCGTCTTCGAAAACCTGGCGCGGCTGCTGAGAGTTCGCCACAAGCTTTTCCACCGGTATCGTCCAGATCCGTGCGTTGTCTTGAACAGTTGCAACGGCCGGTAACTCCTCGGTCACAGCTCGCGACAAATCGGTCGACGGCTCGAGCGATAAAACAGGTTTCGGCTCGTTCGGCGAAGGCGCGTTAAGCGAAGATACTTCATTCTTCGATGTTGTGGACTCGGCGGATGGTGCCGACGGGCGCGAAATAATGGTCGCTTTGACTTGCGGCGTGCTGTCGGTGAAGTCCGAACCTTGGTTAGGCACGCCGCCAAGCAGACTACCCAAACCCCGGCCAAGTCTGGCCTTAGGTTGTTTCGACGAATTCGCAGAGTTCTGATTGTTTTCAGGCATTTGGACCATCCACGAATTCGGGTTTGTTTTCAACTTGGGTGGGCGCTGGTTGGTCAATTTGTGATTGAACGCCGTAAATTCGACTATCCAACTCTTCGGCAAGCTCCTGATATTTCAAGGCCCCTACCGAACGCGGTTCGTAATCGATGATGGACTGGCCATGCGATGGCGCCTCACTCAACCGAACGTTTCTTGGGATAATCGCCTTGAAAACTTTGTCGCCGAAATGCGTTTGAATTTCAGATACCACTTGATGACTGAGGTTATTGCTCGCTGCAAACATCGTAAGCAAAATACCTTCGATTCGCAGTTCGGGATTGATGTTTTTCTTCACAAGACCGGCTGTGGTCAGAAGCTGAGAAAGACCTTCAAGAGCGTAGTACTCACATTGAAGGGGAACCAAAAAAGTATTGGCGGCTGCAAGCGCGTTGAGTGTCAGTAGGCCGAGCGACGGCGGGCAGTCGATCAGGACATAGTCATAATCGGGGGAAACTGATGCGATGGCTTCGCGCAGACGATACTCTCGACGCTGCGCATCAACTAGTTCAATCTCGGCCCCAACGAGATCGGGAGTGGCTGGCGCGACAAAAAGGTTCGGATTCGAAGTCGGGCGCTTGATTTCATCGAGGGTCTTTTCGCCGATGAGCACATGATAGATATTCTCTTCTTGGTACTCATATTTTTTCAGCCCAAGGCCGCTCGAAGCGTTCCCTTGTGGATCTAAATCGACCAACAGAACTCTTCGGCCGCGCGCAGCTAGGCACGAGGATAAGTTGACTGACGTCGTGGTCTTACCCACGCCACCCTTTTGATTGGCGATACAGATTATTCGAGCCATACTTCCCCCCTTGAAATCACACTGAAAGTTAGAACCCGCGTGTGAACGATTTTCAACTCATTTCGCGGCCGGACGTGCCGATAAGTAGCCGTTCGTCGCTCGAGTACTCATGAATGTTCCACGTGGAACATTTGGTTGTTCAAGTGACTATATGGCAACCAAGGGTGATTACGCATGGCCTTCCCAGCTGCTCAAAAGCCGAATTTTTGGTTGATCACTGCGACTCTCGGCTTGGTCATCGCAATGCTTTCCGCGTGCAGCCGACCGAACCCTAATCCTGAATTGATTGATCCGATCTATGGCGACCTCGTTCAACGTACATCGGTTGCAAAAGCAGGCGCCGAATCCAAAAAAGAAGAGATTATCAGAATCAAAGGCGAACTCGCCGAACTGCCGCCGAGGGATCCAACGCGACGCAAGCTTCAGGAGGATCTTTCGAAGAACGAGATGCTTCTCATAGTAGCTGAGCAAGAGGGTCTCTATTATGAGATCCGGGCGGAACAACGAAAAGCCTACGCACGCGCACAGTACATCAAAGCTTTTGAAGCCGGTAACCCGTGGCCCGACCCGAAAGACTTTGAAACCTACAAAATTCAAAGAAAACTACGCGATTCACCTCGCGAATGGACGGGCCGTGCGGGCAAAACCGGTCGTTATAACAAAAAGTCAGCAGATGAGATACGCAGAGAGCTGGATGAGCAGATCAAAGGGAAGCCGGCGGCGGCCAACGCGAACTAAACTTAATGTTCCACGTGGAACAATGATCACTTGGGTTCTAATCGGCAATTTTGTGGCATTGAAGCACCACGAATTCAGCCGCGACATCGGGGAGACTGTAGCTGCCAATTGGGCCGACCTTCCAAACTCCAAACAGCCGAGGCGAAAGTTCGCCGACTTCGAGTGACCAGCTATCACCTTTCAACATAAAGAATGATCCGCCAGGCTGAAAGAGTGAGCGTGTCATCAAAAGAGACTTCGTGACGCTTGCGAAGCCTCGCGAAACCGCGAACGCGACCGAGCTAGTCGGCAAACTCCCAATGTCCATACAAAGAGTCTTGACGTTCTTTAAACCCATAGCCGTGGCTGCATGTTTGCAGAATTCGAGTTTTCGCTGATCCCGATCCACAAGACGAAAGTCGCAGTCGGGAGCCAGCACGGCCGACAAAAGTCCAGGCAAGCCGTTCCCCGAACCGAAGTCATAGATTTGAGAACCATTTGGAACTTTCGGCTGGATCAAAGTCCAAGCTCGTATCGAATCCAAAACATGCACCGCGTCAACCCGCGACATCGTATTCGGCGAAATCAAATTCAGGGTTCTATTGAAGCGTTGAAGTTCGCGAACGTAAACCTGAGTCGCCGCGAATTGTTTGTCCGACAGCTCCGGCGCCCAGCCGCGCAGTCGCTGCGGGTCGGGTAGTGTACTCTTACTGTTAGAGCTCGAATCGCTTTTCATCGCTGCTTACTCGCCGGTGACTCGCTCGATTTTCTATCGACTTTAGAGAGACGATCAACGCTTGAATCGCCGATGGATTCACGCCGCTCATCCGACTCGCTTGCCCTAAAGTTTCGGGCTTCTTTTCAGTCAGCTTCTCGACTTCTTCTTTCGAGAGACCCCGAATCAAACCGTATTCAAAATCCCGCGGAAGTCGAACGTCTTCGAGCCGCCGATTCGCTGCGATGACTTCACGCTCTCGCTGAATATAGCCGGCGTACTTAACGTCGATTTCAATTGGCTCGGTCACGACGACATCGTCTGAGACATCGATTCCGAACGCGCCTAAATCTTCAAAACAAATTTCGTGGCGACGCAGCAGCTCTTCAGCCGTCGTCGGCTTAAGTAACTTTGCTGTTCCAAGCGAATCGAGCTTCGCTTGAGTCTC
>JALHOI010000010.1 GCA_022843085.1 Pseudobdellovibrionaceae bacterium | reverse complement strand
CAGACTTTACTTGGACATTTCCTACCGACGCGAGATCGTAGTGCCGTCAAGCGCGAGCGAGTTGATCTGACGACTCCTGATGGCGATGTTCTTGTCGGTTTTTTGTCGAAGCCTTCTGAACGGCCTGTCGGTGTCCTTCATGTTTTTCACGGCCTAGCCGGCTCAAGCGAATCGTCTTACATGCCTCGTGCAGCGGCTGTCGCTCTTTCACTCGGCTATGCTGTCGTTTTATGGAATCATCGGGGCTGCGGGCGAGGCCGGGGGCTTGCCGTCGAGACGTATCACTCGGCACGAAGCGACGATCTCGCACGCGCCGTAAAGTTCGGGCGCGATCTTTGGACCGACGAAAAAATTGTTCACGGCGTTCTCGGTTACAGTCTCAGCGCGAACGCCGCCTGCCTTCTCGCCGCTCGCATGGCACCGGCTCTTGATTCGAATCCTCTGACTCTCAATAAGATTGAAAAAAGTTTGCGAGGAGCCCTTCCTGATTTTGCGATTGCGGTAAACCCCCCGTTGGATCTTAGGCGTGCATCAGTGCGCCTCAGTCGCGGTCCATCACGCATCTATGGCCAAAGCTTCATGCCCGCACTGCTGCAAAATTTAGAAGACCGCGCCAATTGGCTGTCTAAAAATCCGCAGCAAGAGTCATTTCGAAAACTTGCAGTCGAAGCTCGAAGACAGTTAAATCTGTGGGTCGACGTTGGAACTTTCGACGCTGCGTACACAGGCCCAGCCGCAGGCTTTATCGACCATCTCGACTATTACGAACGTACTTCGGCGGGCCGCTACCTGCAGCAAACAACGCTGCCGCTTGTGATACTGACGGCCGACGATGATCCGATTAGCTTCGGTCTCGAAGACCTCGATCCCGCGATTCGCTCGGTCGCTGAAGAACATCCATTGATTATCCTCGACCACCAAGCAGCTGGAGGTCACATGGGCTACGTCGATCGATCGACTCTTTTTTCAGCTTGGAAAAATCAAGCCCGTTGGCTTGAAGTAAGAATTGGACTTTATCTCAACGCATTTCGGCCACAGACGTACTCACAGAAAGGTCTCTGATGAAATTTTCGATTGCCACCCGACTCGCGGCTCTTCCTGCCGCCGCTTTGTTAAGTGGCTGTTCAATTTTTAGCGCATGGCAAGCTGGCGAGGGTCCTAGCTCAACGTCTTATCCTGAAGGTCGTTTGCGCGATTGCCCCTCGCGACCCAACTGCGTCTCGACCCAGGCCAATGGGGCAGACCATGGTATCGTGCCGTTTACCTACTCGAAACCTTTTGAAGAGGCGCGTGCAGCCTTGAAAGAAGAGATGGCAAAAGTTCCGCGCGCGACCCTCGTTAAAGAGGACGGTCCCTATTTGCATTTTGAATTTCGCACGACAGTTTTGAAATTCGTCGATGATGTCGAATTTTTGTTTGATGACGAAACAAAAACGCTTCAATTTCGAAGTGCTTCGAGAACGGGCTACAGCGACTGGGGCGTCAATCGTAAGCGAATGGAAGAAATCCGAAACAAGGTCTTAGGCCGAATCTAGCGAGTCCTACGTCGCCTCGAGGCTTCCGTACACCGCAGCTTCTACGCTGCGGTGGCAATTTTTGCACCACACTCAGCGCAAAATTTGGGTGTGCCTTCAATTCCGTGACCGCAGCTCCCGCACTTGACCCCAGATGTCGCTTTGACAAACCGACGCGGGTCGAAAGCGGGCTCTTCGTCGATCAAGCCCTTTTCGTTCCAACGTTCGATTTCTTTTAAGACTGTCCAGATCTGGCTCCATCTCGCGAATTCTCTGATCTCGAACTGCAAGAGAACACCTTTGTCGGTCGGCACGCGCTTTAGAAACAATCCCTTTGTCTCGATCACGCCAAAGAAGTCTGCATTCAAAGTGATTCCACTTTCAGCTTTAAAACGTTCGACGACTGTCGCAAATTCGATTCGCACCGAACCGTTGCGGTCAATCTCGAGTTCATCGCCGTAAGCCACAAGCGCCGCGACGACTTGCATGACTTTCTCGTCGGTCCGCAGAAGATCTGTTTTTCCACCTTTAAAGTAGAAGTATTGCCAGTGTTCGAAGACCCACTCAACAAGGGGCGGATTTTTCAAAATCAATTTGCCGATTTCTTCGGGTGCCTCTGGGTCTTCTTCGCTTTTTTCCATCACGAAAGTGGCAAGTCCAAGCTTCACAAATATGCGTGCCGCAAGCTCAAGGCGCTTCGGAGATTCAAGAAACACTCTCTGCGCATACTGTTTCGAGACCGGCCACGGAACAATGATTGAACCATCTTTTTGCTTCTCGCCTTTCATGTTTGATACGTGAAAAAGCGTCGCAAAAATTTTCGCCAGCTGGTCTGGAGGACACGGCTGACTATCGCGCTCCATGCGTATCGACTTCAGTTCAGCTTGCAAAAGCTTCGATCGATCCATCAAAGACTTCGCAAGTAACTTCACAAACTGCGACGCACCCTCGATTTGCGTCTTTACGGCCTCGAGTGGAAGCTCGAGAATTTTAGTTTCAACCAGTGCGACGGCAGAGTGCGGGTTCAGCGCCGTACCCGCCAATGCGTGATCACCGATCACCTGCATGGCGCCGACCGAAAACAGTTCAATCGGTTTTCCACGAGTGATTTGCAGCGATACCTGTCCTGATTGGATCAGATAAAGCACAGACGCCTTTTCACCTTCTTTGAAGATGACCTCGCCTTTTTTTAAAATGCGGGAACCGTTTTGCGCAGCCGACATTTTCGCGCCTCCATATCGCAGACTCTTCGTCACAAAAGCCGCAGCGCTTGACGTCCCGGCCCATCGGCCAGTCGGCCCGCGCTAGCGGCTAGCGGGCCGTCCAGCCGCCATCCATAGTCATCGATGAACCGGTGACCGCGCGCCCGGCGGGTCCAGCGAGAAAAAGTGCAAGGCTTGCAAGGTGCTCGACCTCAATAAATTCTTTTTTCGGCTGGGCCGCTAAAATCACGTCGCGAACGACTTTCTCTTTTGAAATACCGTGGGCCGCGGCTTGCTGCTCGATCTGACCTTCGACCAGTGGGGTTCGAACGTAACCAGGGCAAATCGCGTTGATGGTGATCGGCGTATCGGCAAGCTCAAGCGCGATCGATTTTGTAAATCCGAGAACACCGTGTTTCGCAGCGACGTAGGCTGACTTAAACGGCGAAGCGACAAGTCCGTGCACCGATGCGATATTAATTATGCGACCATGACCCCGCTTTTTCATTCCAGGTAAAGCGGCTTTGGTCGCGTGAAAAGTACTCGACATATTAATCGCGATAATCGCGTCCCACTTCTCTTCTGGAAAATCTTCGAGTCCCGCAACGTGCTGTATCCCCGCGTTATTCACCAGAACATCGAGCTGCGGGTTATTAGCTTCGGCCTCAGAAATCATCGCGCGAATTTCGGCCGGCCTCATCATGTTGGCGTTTGAAAACCACGCCTGCACTTTGAAGTCTCGGCGCAGTTCACTTATCAATTTTTCGACCGTTGCCGCATCAGCGATGCCATTCAAAGTAATGTCGTAACCCTCCGCTGCGAAGGCGCGTGCAAGCCCCCAACCGATACCACTTGTCGAGCCCGTAATAACGGCATGTCGAACGGCGCCTGTGGCTTTGTGATCTGACATTTTGTTCTCCTCTCGTGACAAAACGCTGACACTGACATACTTGCTCTCGCTATGACAAATTCTCACAGCGCAAATTCGTCAGCAGGGGGACTCGCGAACCTCTCAGGCTCGCGCAATGTCGTTACGATTGCGACCGTTACAACCGGGATCGTAAGCCACGAGCCCCCGCCCAATGATGAACCTCGCTTCACAAGCGAAACGCGCGTCGTGAAACGAGTCTTTACTCTACCCGCGCTTGAGCTTGAGGGCGGTCAGCGGTTGAAAAATGTAAGGATCGGCTACGAATGCTACGGAAAACTCAACGCGTGCCGAGACAACGCTGTCTTAATTCTTCATTACTTCACAGGATCTTCTCACGCGGCCGGCCGATACAATGCTGACGACGCCGAGCCGGGCTACTGGGATTCAATCATTGGCCCAGGTAAAGCCATTGATACGGACAAATTTTTTGTCATCGGGGTCGACAGCCTTTCAAATCTGTACTGCAGAAACCCGATGGTTGTTACCACTGGGCCATTGTCCACGAATCCCGACACCGGCCGCACTTATGGCGCGAGTTTTCCCGTTGTGACGATGGCTGATTTTGTAAATTCTCAGTATGCGCTCTGCCGGCACCTCGGAATCAGCTCTCTCCACGCCGTTTGTGGCTCGTCGATGGGTTCCATGACGGCGCTCGAATGGGCCGCGAGATTTCCTGACTACGTCAAACGCGTCATGGGAGTCATCGGTGGCGGACTTTCGATTCCGCCGTACCTCGTCGCGATGTTGCGGCAGTGGACCCAGCCAATCTTGCTTGATCCGAAGTTTCGAAACGGAGACTACGAAGCCGATGATCAACCCCTTCGGGGTCTTGCAGCTTCGCTTGAGCTTGTCACTCTAACGGCGCTTTCTCCGAACTGGGCCGAACGGTCGTTTCAACGACGCGCGGCCGATCTCGATTTTCCTCCAGAAGCCTCACTTGAGAATTTATTTTCAATCGAGTCGTCTATCGCCAAGACAGCAATGGCGCGCGCAGAGCTCGCCGATGCGAACAGTTTTTTGCGGCTGGCCAAAGCCGTCCAGCTTTTCGATATCCACTCGATCAAAACGAAGCTTCGTGCTCGAGTCCTGTGGATTCCGGCCCGTGAGGATAAACTGATTTACCCCGAGTATGCTCGGCAGGGTGTTCACGACATGCGCGAGTTGGGGCTCGATGTAAAGACCACAACACTCGACACCGACGGTGGTCACCTTGACGGCCTTAACGAGATAAAGTCGAAGTCTAACGAGATTCGTGAGTTTCTTGCAGTTTTCTAAGAAATAGCCGGAGCGAGAAATTTTAGTGCTCATTGCGCGCGGAAAACGATAAGGGTTGCGGCGAATGACGGCAAATATCGAAACCCTGAATCTGACCAGAACATACGAGACATATAAAAAGCCAGAAGGGCTGCTAAAATCCGTTCAGGGCCTCTGGGCGCGAAAGATTGAGAAAAAAATTGCACTTCACCCTACGACCCTTCGCATTGACAGCGGCCAAATTGTTGGGCTCGTCGGATCGAATGGCGCAGGAAAGACCACCCTTCTAAAGGTCCTTTCTGGTCTCATTCATCCCAGCGCTGGAACAGCCGAGGTTCTAGGTTACAAACCGACGTCGCGAGATCCTGAATTTTTACGTCGCATAAGCATCTTGCTGGGACAAAAAAACCAGCTCTGGTGGGACTTACCACCTGCAGATAGCTACGATCTGCTCGCCCGTATTTATGAAATTGAACTTCCTACCGCCCGCGAACGTGTTCGTGAACTGAGCCAACTTTTACAATGCACCGAACAGCTGCACATACAACTTCGACGATTGTCGCTGGGCGAACGAATGAAGATGGAAATCATCGGTGCGCTTTTGCATCAACCGGATGTCTTATTCCTGGACGAACCGACTATTGGCCTCGACATCATTGCTCAAACGACGATCCGAAATTTTTTAATGAAATATGTTAAAGAGCGACGGCCGACTGTCATTTTGACGAGTCATTATATGGATGATATCTCACTTTTGGCGGACCGCCTTCTTCTGATGAGTCAAGGACGAATCGTTTACGATGGAACGGTCAATGAGTTCGCCGGTCGATCCGAATCTAGACAAACACTGTCGCTTAAAATTCTGCAGCCCCCCACTCGAGACGTTCAGATCCTCGACCATTTCGTCGTCGCTGCTGGATCTCTTGCGATAAAAGAAGAACTGCCGGCAAGCGCTATCGGTGATGTGCTTCAAGCGCTGATGGCGATGTCCGCCGTTCAAGAAATAAAAATTGAGGAAGTTGAGTTCGAAGATGTCATTCGTTCGTTCATGGAAAAAGATGCTCGGCTGCGCGCGCCTGGCGGTGCTGCAGCAGCTCGAGTATAGATTCAATCTTGTCGCGGACACGATCATTCAGCCGGTCATCGTTGGCCTTGTTGAAATCACTCTCTGGCTAACGTTCTTTGCCAGCACGGGCCAAAGCGAGCTTGTCGGCTTTGGCCGCGAGTTCTATCTGGCCTACGCAATCTGGGCCGCATTCATTGCTCGCTTATCGGCGAGCTGGATGTACGAAATGCAGATGATCGAAGATATCGAAACCGGTACGGTCAATTCGATACTTGTCAGGCCAATCTCATTTTTTGAATACTATCTTGGTCAGTTGCTCGGCTACAAAGCTCTGATCACAGTGATCTCACTCATCGCGCCGCTCGTGATTTGCGTTGCGCTTGATTTGCCATTGATGGTCGAACGAATTCCCCTAGCACTTGCTCTCGTTTTTTACTTTATTGTTTTCGGTCACATCATCAGTCTGATGATTGCCTCATTGGGTTTTTTCTTTTCGCGAGTTCACCATTTGACGGTTGCAAAAAACATCACGCTCTGGATGCTGACCGGAGAATTTTTTCCACTCGACCTAGCCCCAGAGCCCCTTCGATCTCTGTTGGTCGCACTTCCGTTTTCAAGCGCTGCGTTTCGCCCAGTCGGATATCTCACCGGACGGCTACCGATCGAGTCGATTTACGACGGATTTATTTCTGTGACCGTTGGGATCCTAGTGCTGGCCCCATTGGCAACTCTCATGTGGAACGCAGGCCGACGTCGGTACTCCGGAACTGGGGCCTAATCTATGAAGGTGCTTTTAAAATATGCCGGACTTTTTCAGTCGTTTTTTAAAGCGAGTTTGATGTCTGAACTCGAATACCGGTTCAATATTGGTGCGCGAATCGTAACCGACATAATTTGGTATGCCGCTCAGCTTTCAGTATTCGAAGTCCTGTTCAAACATACAAGTTCGCTGAACGGATGGTCACTGAGCGAGACCCGAGTTTTCATGGGAATACTATTCGTCACCGACGCTTTGTACATGCTGTTGTTCTCTGAAAATCTTGATCGCTTGGGTGCGAAGGTTCGCAAAGGAGATCTCGATCTCTTGCTCGTTAAGCCGATCAATTCGCAGTGGATGCTGAGCTTCCAAAAAGTTTCGGTCGCCTATGCTGGAAACCTTGTGATCGCCTGGGCTTGGCTGCTCTGGGCTCTATTTCAGATTCCAAGCTTTGACTGGTTTCAGCTCGCATGGCTTGTTGTGTCGGTGCCGATCAGTATTGTGATCATCTACTCAATTCGTTTCATGACCTCTGCGACGGCGCTATTTTTCACGAGGGCCGATGCCGTAAATTACATCTGGTATCAAGTGTATCGATTGGGTACGCGCCCGCATGGATTTTATCCGATTGTACTTCGCTTCGCCGTTCTCACATTGATACCAATCGCATTTCTTGCCAGCGTACCTGCACAAATTGTTCTTGGAAAAGACGGACCCCTAATATTGATCTGGGGGCTTTTCGTCGCTATTGGTCTTTTAAAACTTTCTACTTTAGTCTGGCAGCGGGGCCTTCGCGCCTACAGTTCAGCAAGCTCTTGACCCCGCCAAAACTTACCTAAAGAAATTGCCGTCTTCACCTTTCTTGGATCGTTAATTATCCGATAAGAAGGCATGGCAATGCTCGACCGATACAAAAAAACTGGTGGCTTCAACCAACTTATGACGTTGCTCGAAACCTGCGGCCCTCAGAAGCAGCTAAAGTTTCTCGAGATCATTCGCCTCGAAGACCCTCGCTGGGCCGACGCGCTTGAATCTAAGATGATCGACCTTAAAAGATTTCTAAGTTGGAGTGACGCTGCGATTGCCGAGGTCACCGGTGCGATGCTTGATATAAATGTCAGCGCGGTCATTTCTTCGCTTCCCGAAGACCAGCAGATACGTCTTTTGGGAATGCTTCCGCACATCAAACGCCGCAAGGTGCAAGACCTGCTCGATGGTGCTAAGCCCTCGCCCGGTGAAGTCGCAAGTTCAACAAATAAGCTCTTCGAAGCGATTCGCAAACTTTCCCAAGACGGAGTTCTTCGACTCGATAAAGTTGATCCTCCGCTATTCATCGATGCAGACATCGAGGATCGGCTGAAGGCGGGAATGAATATTAGCGGGGTTCCGTCAGCCGCCGAATCATTTGCGAAGGCGAACGCGGCAGATTCCTTGTCTCATTTGCACAGCGAAGCCGCTGATGGTCCACAGCTTCGAATCGTAAACTCACCGGTATCGGCAGCGGCGGGTAGCGGCGCTGGCACGGCTCATAGTAATGGCACAAAAGCAGAGGGTTTTTCGCGAGCCGCTGAACAAGAAATCGCGCAATTGAAGAAACGCGTTCAATTTCTTCAGCAAGAAAACGTGAATCTCAAGCACGAGCTTGCCAACGCGGTTGCGAAACTCGAGCAAATTAGGAAATTGTCGTAACGCTCGCTTTCGGCGTGTCGAGTCGCACGGCCGGAACACCGCCCCACGATTCTCCATCTCCAATTTCTGTCTTCGGCAACACCACCGAGTGCGCCATGACTCGGGCGTTCTTTCCGACGCGAACTCCACCCATTATCGAAACGCGAAGTCCGATTGTCGCGCCGTCGCCGATCTCGACGGGTGCTAAGACCAAAAAACCGGCTTGTCCATAATGCCCGACAATTGTAACTGAACCGCCAATAGTCACCTTCGATCCAATCGTGATCAAACTAGGATCAGACAATGCCGTGCTGTTGATCACCGTACCGCGACCCACTTTCATCCCCATTAATTTATAGAAAAGGATGGCGATCGGAGACGGCGTAAAAAACTCGAGAAGTGTATAGCGCAGAACGTAGGTGATTCCGTTGTGAATGTACCAGCGAATCGCCTCGAGTGAGTAATATGGTCCACGCCAGGCCTTGAGTCGCCCACCCAAAAGTAAAACTACATTGGCGAGCGGCAACACAAAAACCAACAAAAAACCGGTCAAAAAAATTGCGCCGATGATGGCCGATCCGTTTGACCATGCCGCCACGAAGGGATGCGTATCGAGGGTGGCCTGCTCTATCCAATCGACCAACATCAAGCCAGGGGCGACGGCGAGACCGATGATAGCACAAGCGACACCGTAGAGAGGAAGAATCAGAAACATGTGAAGAACAGTCTTAAATCGACGAAGAAGCGTCTCGAAGACACCGCCGACGCCACCCCGGGTACTGTTGAGCGGATCCAGAACAAGTTTTGATTTCACACCTTTGATCATGAGGCTCGACCGTCAGTAGGTCAAAGGCGTATAAAACTCTTCGTGAAAAACACACACACGAGAACCGCAGATCTTCGCTCTTTCAAGTCGCGACCAGACCTCGATATTAAGTCTCAAAATCGAACACGTATTGTTGGGGCTGCGCTTGAGGTCGCGCGAAGTAAGCGGCCTCTCGTCGTTGAGATCGGGTGCGGAGTCGGGCTGCACCCCATTCAATATGCTGAAGCCCACCCAACGAAATCGCTGATCGCGATCGAACGGACAGCCGAAAAGTTTGGAAAGTTTGAAACCCGCCTCGCGGCTCACCCGCATCTCAATCAACGAATTACGGCTGTACACGCAGACGCTATTCATTTTCTCGACCGATCTATTCAAGACTCAACCATCGATGAAGTTTGGATTCTTTTTCCAAATCCCGAAACCGCAAAGGTGACAAGGCGCTGGTTTCAAACACCTTTCATGAGCCGACTGGTGCAGCTGATGCGCCCCGGGGGGGCCTTGTTTTTCGCAACAAACATCGAAGACTATGCGGCGACAGCACCTCTTCATGCATCGAAATTCGGGCTCACCGTTCGAAAGTCTGAAAGGCTTACTTTGAACTTAAACCAAGACTATCAACCGCGCACACACTTCGAGAAAAAGTATTTTGAACGAGGTGAAACGATCTACAACTTTGAGTTTCGACTTGAAAGATCCGAGGTCTAACGTGTCCTATTTGGTCTCTAATTCATTAAACCCGATTGCCAAAAAACTTCGACGCGAGTTCGACGCTATCATGACCGATCCTCACTCTCCGGATCGATTTCAGTGGGACTGGTGGCATCTTCCTGGCCGCTACACTCACTTGCGAACTCCAGCGGCGCAGTTTTTTTCAGAAAGTGCAGCGGCCAAACTTGTCGAAGAACTTCGAAAGTACGGACGACAAAATCTTGGCTGCCAAGAAATTTCACCAATTTGGCTAAGTAATTACGTCGAGGGGTGCGAGCAACGTCTTCATGCTGATCGACCACACGGGCCCTGGGCGTTTGTTCTTTCACTGAGCCCATTGAGGCGAAAGTTTCAAGGCGGCGAGACCATAATGATTCGTCCTGAAATTTTGAGCCTGTGGAGTCAAGGTGTACCTGCCGGACACGCCTTCGAGGAAAATGAAATTGTTGAACGCGTACCGCCGATTCAAGGTCGGCTTGTCGTGTTTGATCCGCGCCGCCCTCATGGAGTTAGCCGAGTTTCTGGGACTCTTGATCCGCTCGAGGGCCGACTTGTCGTGCACGGCTGGTTTGCTCAGCCGCTACCGTTCGTCGAAGGCCCGATGACACCCGCGGCCGCCGAAGATTCGCTTCAAGCATTCGACAAGGTTCTAGCCAAAAGTCTTTCCAACGGAATCGAGTCGACCGGCACCGCCGCGTACCGAATTTTCATCTCACCGACGGGTCGAGCTACAAGAGTCATTAAACTTGCTTCGTCGTTGACATGCAGTCGGCTCGAAACTCTCGCAAGTGAAAATAGAATAATTTTTGCTGCGGTCAAAACCCACTTCGTCGGTTGGAAGTTTCCGCCGGCGAAACGTGCGAGCATACTGACGCTGCCCCTTTCATTTGAGCGGTGACTTAATTTGAGATACAACGGCAGCGAACTCAGATCTCACGAAAGGAAGCTACGATGAAAACCGAAATCGCAACACTCGCTGGAGGCTGCTTCTGGGGCATGGAAGATCTGATTCGCAAGCTACCCGGTGTGCAGGACACGGAAGTCGGTTACACCGGTGGATCGGTTTCGAACGCAACCTACCGTTCGCACGCGGGGCATGCTGAGGCTATCAAAATTACTTTTGATTCTTCGCAGATTTCGTTTGAAGAACTGCTCGATTTTTTCTTTCGCATGCACGATCCCACAACCTTGAATCGACAAGGAAACGATACTGGTGATTCATATCGCTCTGCCATTTTCTATCATGACGAGAATCAGCAGGCGTCGGCGTTGAAACTAATCAAATTAGTCGACGATTCAAAAGCATGGCCAAATCGGGTTGTGACGCAAGTGGTGCCCGCAAAAGAGTTCTGGAATGCCGAGCCTGAGCATCAAGACTATCTTCAGCGCATTCCCGATGGCTATACCTGCCATTACATCCGCAAACTTCCGAGCTTCTTGAAACCATGAACATTCTGCTGTTCGACGACGATGACGTCGATCCGCAACATTCAGATCAGCTGCGACTGTCAGACCGCAGGGCCGTACACATTCGCGAGATTCTTAAACTTGCGGTGGGAGACAAAATTCGGATCGGGCGTATTGGGGGCAAGACGGGTTTCGGCGAGCTCGTAACAACCGGCAAAGAAGAAGTTCGAATCTTGGTCGGCAAGCTCGAAAACGAACCCCCGTTGCCTAGTCCGGTCGAGTTGATTCTCGCGCTGCCGCGCCCAAAGAGCTTGAAGCGAACGCTGCGCGCAGTCGCAAATCTGGGTATCAAGTCGGTTCACCTCATTCACGCGAGTCGGGTCGAAAAGCCTTACTGGTCGGCTCCGGTTCTTGAACCCACAGCCATGCGCGAGGCGATGCTCGATGGTTTGTCGATCGCGCGTGATACAATTGTACCATCGGTGCGACTTCACCGTCTCTTCAAGCCATTCATTCAGGATTTTGCTCCTCATCTCGTCGACGAGATTGCCTACGTTGCACATCCGCGGCTGTCGATGGATTCCCAAGACCGATTGTGCAAATTTTCTGCTCCAACAATCCCTGTAGCAATCGGGCCCGAGGGTGGATTCAGCGATTACGAGATCGCTCTTTTTCACGACGCTGGGTTCGAAACGCTGAATTTGGGCGACCGCATCTTTTCGGCCGAATGTGTCGTTCCGGTCATCGATTCTGTTATTCGGATGCGAAAATTGCGAGACCTTGAAGCAAATTTCTCATAACCTCCTCTCAAGTCGTTCCTTTGAATCAACCTGCAGCAAGGAGACCTCGATTTCTAAACTCTCACCGAATGCCGTAGAGCTCGAATCCAGCTTAAGCAAATGGGGGTGGAACGACGGCTGGGCTCGAGAGTGGGAAAACGTGGAGGGCTGTCAGCCGGCTCGAATTCTCGCCGAACAGCGCGACTATCTCGAAGTCATCACCTCGAACGGGCCCGAACGTGCCGAAGTCACAGGCCGATTTCGGAAGAATGGTGAGATGCGGCCCACCGTTGGCGACTGGGTGGTGCTAGACGCCAACGGGCAGATCGAATCGATCCTTCCGCGTCGCACATGCCTCAGGCGGAAGGCGGCCGGAGAAACGGAAGAGATTCAAATTCTCGCCACCAATGTCGATTGGGTTTTTATCACAACAAGTCTAAACAAAGACTTCAATCCGCGGCGAATCGAACGATTTCTGGTCGCCGCGCGAGATTCAATGGCAAAAGTTGCGCTCGTCTTTACTAAAGCAGATTTGGGCCTCTTGGATATTGAAGAAGCGAAAGCCCAACTCGAAGATCGTCTCAGCGATATCGAGCTTATCACCACATCTTCGCGAACGGGCGAGGGGTTGGCGGTTCTTCGATCCCTGATTCGCCCGACCGAGACCGCGGTGTTTCTGGGAACCTCGGGTGTCGGCAAATCATCTCTCGTGAACTCTCTTTTGCAGGTTGAAAAACAAGTCGTAAGTGAGACTCGTTCGGATGACGACAAGGGACGTCACACCACAACCGGTCGAACCAGCTTCCTGATTCCAGGCGGCGGCGTTATCATCGATTCGCCTGGCATTCGCGAACTTCAATTGGCCGACGGAACAGTAAAAATTGAAGAAGAGTTCGGCGATATCGAATCGCTTTCACTTCACTGCAAGTTTACGAATTGTCGTCATGAAAACGAAAAAGGCTGCGCCATTCGCGCAGCCCTAGTTGACCAATCACTTTCATCCGACCGGCTTGAATCGTACCGCAAACTTAAATCTGAAATCGAAGCCAAGGCAAAGCGAAAGCCCCGCCCTTACTGAATGCGGCCGCTTGCCGTGAATTCGCGAATCTGCTGCTCTTTCTCGTTGATGAAAAAGCCGTAATAACTTTCTACGGGATCTTCTCGTTGCTGATTCGCTTTTAGAGATTTCAACGTGTCTCTATACCGGAGTGTCGCAAAATGTTTTTCACGACCCAAATTGTAGAGCGTCGCGACGACCCCGATGTTGCGCGAGATATCGAAGCCCGCGATGTTTCTATAAACCTCAAGTGAGAGAACAATGTTGGCGGCGATATAATGCACAGCGGTCCGCGGATTCAAAATCGCTTCATAAACACCGCGAGGATTGTCGATCGAAACTAACGGAAAACCACTGATTCGATTCACGCGGTCGGTGACCATCAGGGCTCGAACCGGATCAAGCTGCCCGAGTCCGTATGTGAGTCCACTCTGGATAGGATCAAAGAATGTGAATTTCAAGCTGTCGTCGCCGAAGTCCCGGCCATCGACGACCTTTCTTCGGTATTGGTTCTCGTAAACGCCGTTCACGCAATCCCAGTAGTCGGAAGCGAGTCTCTTCTTTGATTCGCACACACCAAATGGTGCTTCTGTTAAAAGCTGTCTCAACAGAATGCCATTCTTCTCGAAGATCAGAGCCCACTGGCTCACCCATGAATCCATGACCGCCCTCATCGCGGCGTCCTGCCCCAGCATGACAAGCTTGGTATTGTACACATGCTCTCCGATGACATTGCCGACAATCAGCGCCGGATCAATGCCGTAAAGCTGTGCCGCCTTGCGAATTTCGACCAGAGTTTGCGGGTCAGACGCGATTGCCTTAAGCGCTGCTGTGAAGCGCGAATCAAGCTCAACTTTAAGTTCGGCCGTCGAGTAATTCGCAAACTTTTGATAGGTCTTTCTCGGCATCGTCGGGAACGTGTTTAAAGTCTCCCAAGAAATCTTTGGGTTACGATTGCCGGGCGGTACTTCGATGATGATTTTTCGATCACGGTAGTTTTCAAATGTAATCTCAGGCGAATCAGGGGCTACAGCGACTCCCTCTGAAAAAATGGTATCCGACTGCGAACATCCGGCGATCGTTACAAGCACAGCGACCAAGACCATCGTTCTGATCGAAGCCGATTTTGTAAGCGGTGGTGACCCACCTGCTCGGTCAGCTTTGGAACCGTCAGCTAAATCGGTAAAAACGCAAGAACGACTGGAAACTTCAAAGTTGTGGGGTTTCTTAGAAGAATTAAAAAACCAGAACGGTCGAAACGACATGAATGCTCCTCGAGGCGCAAAGAAAGATGGAGGTCGAGGAGTGTGCAAATCCCATGAAAATGCAGGCCCAATGCAGGTTCGCCTCTGCGACTTGAACATAAAAAAACGCGCAGAGATTTCAAAGCGCTCGGCGAAATTTTTCATCCCTTTCAAGCCTGCAGTTTTGCAGGTCACACGCCATAAAACCCCTTAGTCTTCCACCTGATCAGCTCACCTCGGAATCTTCGCGGCGGAGCCCAACCCGCGGCCGGCGTCTCTCGGCCGGCGTCTCTCGGCCGGCGCTTCTAAAATCCGGCTTCGCAGTGTTCGCTTCGGCGCCTTGCGCTTCGGTTCGTGCCTAGCGGGCTCAAATACGTCGAGATTACTGCCTCAACTCCATCGAAAACTTTGACTTTCAACCATCGGTCACATAGTTCATCAGTGATGCGCTCAATGCAGATGTCGATGTTCAAGAAACAGCCGAAAGATTACGGCGGAAGTCTGCGAAATACGCGAAAAGGTCGTGTTGGTCCGCGGCCGATTTCGACAAAGCACACGATGCATCTCGTTTTGAAGTCTACGAAGGCCCGCGGCGAATGGAACTTCTTGCGGCCCAGACACAAGAAAAACATCCGTCGCATTATCGAAAAGTTTGCGTTCATTTACGGCGTCAAATTGATCTCACTCGCAAACGCCTCGAACCACCTCCACCTGCAGATCAAGCTCTCGAATCGATTTGCCTATAAGCCTTTCATCCGCGCGGTGACTGGAGCCATCGCCGTCAGCGTCACAGGCCACACGCGGCAGAAAAAGGCCACCGAGCCCAAGGCTGAAGAGGTACTTGGCGAAGCTCAGCATCATACGCGGCCCGCGACGAACCCGCAGCTCGGCCAGACTTCGAAAACAGCCCTTGAAGCTTCGGAAAATCCGCAAGCGTCGAAGAAGTTCTGGGACCACCGGCCGTTTACGCGCGTCGCTGAAAGTTACAAGGCGTACTTAATTTTGAAAGACTACATTCGGATGAATGTGATCGAGGCCAAGGGCTTTAGGCGCGTGGCCGCGCGCTCAATGGTGCAAGTCGAAAAACAGTTTTACGGCTCGAGTTGAAACAGAGATCAGTTTCACGGCTCCAGTTGAAACAGAGATGGCCCGAAAACTCGTTGAGGTCAGCGCGCCCATCAATCGGCCGATCAATCGGCCGATCAATGGTCCCATCAATCGGCCGAAGCCAAACCTTGCAGACGATTGTTGTCGGAGAGGTCATCAGTGTAGGTCATCAGTTTAGGTCCTCGGTGGTGAAGCATGCCGTCATCGTCTCAGATGCGCGACGCGAGGTTCTACCAAATTCATGCGGCAAGCGCCTCTGTCAGTTGTCCTGAGGTCAGTCGATTAGCCGTCTCGATTATCGGTGTCGATTGTCCCTAACGCAGATCGTGGCGCATATCCCTGGGCGCTAGTGCTGCTGGGGCTGCTCATACAGCCGACCGGGCTGTGTGTACCATTGGGCTTCGAAAGAAGTTGGCTGTTCTCTAACGGCCTTCTGCACCTTCCAAATCGGTTCGATGAATTGACCATTGCTTGGATCAACAACGTAGGTCTCGGGCTTACCCGACTCTGTAGGCAGGTCGACTTCGAGCCAAACGTGGCCCTTGGATTCCTGCTTTTTTAAAAATTGAACGAGGCGAACCGAATATCCCGCTTCGGCAAGGGCCGTGGCTAGAAGTGGAGAATTGTGTCGGCAGACGGCCAACCCTGCGCAGACAAGATCGTTAAAGGATGTGAGGCCTGCGTTTTCTGCATTTACTGCGGCCTTTTTGTACGGCACGTTTCGTTGAGTGTAATCCAGCACAAGTTTAATTTTTTCTTGTGGCGCAAGTTTCGCAAAGTCGGGATGCGATGTGACTTTGGCTGCCCCATTCAAGAACCTCGCGACTAAGGGATCGGAAGCTGCAAATTTCGCGTTGATCCAATCCGCATTATAGATCGGTGTCCGGGGCGTGCCGCCAACATGCTTAAAAACATGTTCCTCAGAAACGATCAAACTTTGCCCTGCCGAAGTTCGAACTTCGATGGCACCCCGTCGGTCGCGCAAGAACGTTCCGCTTTGCATGAAGCCAGCTGAATTTCGAAATCGAACGACCTCGCCCGTTTTGAATGAAAACTTAAGATTCAGAACAGTCTTCAAATTGTCGCGAACTTTTGCGTCAGTTCCTCCGGCCAAACCGTGCACCTGTCCCGACGGCACTTCAAGAACCAGCGAATTGATATCGTTGCCCCGCGCTTGAATCTCGATCAGGTATTTATCGCCAGGCCCATATCCCTTAAACTTTCCAAGATATTGGGCAAAGCCATCTTCGAATGTCATTGATTCGCCATCGCGACCCGAGATTTCAAATTTTGCAACGGTTGAAAATTCGTGTCCGATCTGAACAAATTCATCGACCTCAAACGGCGATCGACTTTGAAAGTCCGCACGTTGAAAAGCTGAACGATAAAGTGCCCAGCGCGCGACGCCGACTCGACCGGTCGCGGGACTCTCAATGAAAACAACCGTACGGTCGTTTCGCCAGTTTCCCGTGGAGTTTTTGCCGGTTGTGATTCCGACGACGCGCACTTCATGCGGCCTCTGCGAGTCCACTTTTCGCGCCACATTGGGCAATTCATGAAAGACGTCGGCTGTAACAAAGAACGCATCTCCGACCTTGACGTTACCGACATCAACGGCGTCGGGATGACTTCGAGTTAAAATAGGTTGAGGTAAGAGTTTTACAAGCTCACCATATTCGTCCGAGCAAGTTGCAAGTGAGGGATTGACATCGCCGAGCAGACAGAGCGCGGTAAAAATGAGTTTTACGATTTCCTTCAGAATCACTTTTCACCGTGTGCATCGGTTGACTTGCTAGTTGATTCTTATCGGCGGCTTGATGGCTGAGATGAACGTCACGGCAGCGCCGTGACCGTCCTGCAGTCTCCTTTCGAGACACATTCTTAAGAGCGGCCTCGGGGTTTCTTTTGTTTGACGGGCCGAATCGAGCCCTCTGGAAAAACACCTGTGACTTTATATTGTTCGAGCATCGGTTCGAGGTAGCGGCGACAAGACCCGCCGCACGGCCCGACACCGGCTGTCGTCCGGTCAAAAATTTTTCCCATTGAATCGCAACCTGTCGTGATGGCGTCTTCAATCTGCCCGCGTGTGATTTGGTTGCAGAGGCAGACGATCTCTTCGGATCGTTTGTCTGACTTTTTAGACGAGCTCATGGCTCCATTTTGCTTCGGATTTCTTTAAGGAGCAAAGGCTTAAGACGTGCTTCGATGAGAGTCGGTGCCTCGACCACGGTGGCGCCAGCTGCATTTCCGTGTCCGCCACCCCCCATCGAGAGCGCAGCTTCGAGAACACTGAAGCCTCGTTTCGAGCGCATCGATACCTTCCACTTGCCTCCGTCTTCTTCGCGAAGCAAAAGCGCAATCTTAACCGATCCGACATTTAGCGCCATGTCGATAACATCGCCAGAGTCCGAGAGATCGGCTCCGTACCGGGTAAAGATATCGCGATGTAGAACAAGAACAGCGAGAGTCCCTTCTGCCTCGATGCGCATAGCGGAAAGCGAAGCCGCGATGAATCCAAGTTTGGTCGGCGTCAAATTTGCGAAAAGGGCTTCATGAATTTTTTCGGGCTCACTGACGAGAGGCAAAAGCTGTGCGGCCATTGCGTGGCTTCGCGCGCTCGCACGGATGAACCTAAAATTCTGAGTGTCGAACACGAGACTCGCATAAAGCGGAGTCGCAATGTTCGGACCAATTTCAATATTCATGGCGTTGAGCAGGCTTAAAAGGACCTCGCCAGAAGACGCTGCGTCGGCGTCGGTCCAAGAGACAGTGCCGTCGGGCGGCACGCCTTGGTGGTGGTCGAGAACCAGAATAGGAACACCTTTATCAGTCGCCCAGTGTGCCATCGCTTCGATAAGTCGGAAGTCATTGGTATCGAACAAAATGATGAGATCGGGCGGAGCTGGATCAAGTTCGGGATCAAACACGGCGGCCGTCAGCTTTCGGCCCGTGGATCGCTCAAAAAGAAACCGGTATTTGTTGCCCGGCGCTTCAAAATTCATAATTTTGGCGCTTTTACCGAGTCCAAGCAGAGCTGATGCCATGGCGGCTTGACACGCCAACCCATCTCCGTCGGCCTGCGGATGAGTTGTCAGCCATATAGTTTTAGCGGCCTGAATTTTTAAAACAAAGTTTTGAGATTTCACATTTCGATCGTCTCTTGACACCGCCATCAGTTCGACTAGTTTCAGATCTTTTGCGCTAAGCGGCAATTACGGGGAATTATGATGGCAGGCAATACGGCCGACAGTTCAGGACAAACGGGCGCCCTCAAACTTGATCGACTTCCGATCACGATGAAGGGCAAAGCGAAGCTCGAAGAAGAGTTGAAGCGACTCATTCACACCGAGCGACAGGCTGTTATCCGCGCTATTGAAGAAGCGCGTGCTCACGGCGACATCAGTGAAAACGCCGAATACGACGCAGCCAAAGAACGCCAGTCGCTGATCGAAGGCCGCATCGGAGAAATTCAGGGGCACCTCGCGGGAGCCGAAGTCATTGATCCTTCGACGCTGAAGGGCGACCGAGTTATCTTTGGTGCACACGTTGAATTGGTCGACACTGAATCTGACGAGAAGTTCACGTATCAAATCGTTGGAGTCGACGAAGCCGACGTCAAAGAGGGTCGAATTTCAATTTTGTCGCCGATTGCTCGTTCGCTCATCGGAAAACGGGTCGGCGACATCGTGACTGTTCGAAGCCCGAAGGCCGACAAAGAATACGAAATTACGAACTTGTTCTTTAAGTAAGCACGCAAATGCGACGATCCCACGAGGTTTCAGAGCAGGGTGGTTTTCGCCTACTTCTGGTGACTGCGCTCGTAGCGTGTTTGATCGGCACCTCGATTCGGCTGTTTCTCGCGCCGGCCAAGATCGAAAGCTTTATTCGTGCGAAAATCGAATCGTCACCAGTTCGCGACAACCTCATTTTCGGATCAGCTGAAATCTCATTGGCTGACGGGTGGTGGCCAGACATCGCGGTGATACTTCGCCGAGTCGAGTGGCGTGTGCAGAGCGAATGTAGCCCCAAT
>JALHOI010000009.1:19525-20667 GCA_022843085.1 Pseudobdellovibrionaceae bacterium | reverse complement strand
ATCCTGATCTGCAGAAAGTTTTTCGCAGCGTTGGCTTCAGCGTCGGACGTGCAAATGAACGAGTAAGATTCTTGCGCCAGACCTACCGGCGCCTCGCTGAGTTTGCAAACGACCGTGATGCGCTGCTATTTGCAATGCAGTATCCGACGGGCTCGGTCGAGGGACTAAAGTTTTTTTTCTCAGATGCGCCCGATGACGGAAGAACGATGCAGTCTGTTTTTTACATGAAAGAGACAGATAGATCGGTTGAGAAGCGATACGAAAACGTCATCTTTGTGAGCAACGAGAGCTTTAAGTGGATCGTTAGCTCCAAGAACTCGTCTGAATATTTCACGGACTATTTTGCTCGGGACGGCGGTCTGAACTTTGGTCACACAACTGAAAAAGGGCATGAAGTTATCGCACGAAACATATCGACAGCTCTACGAACAAATTGGTCAGATGTCGTATCGGTTGCCGACCGTCGAAGGCGGCGATGAATTTCGCCCGACTCAAATACAAAATACCTCGACCGATTCTTCAGTTGATTTCACTCAATTTGTGGCGGTCAAAGTAGTTTTGCAGCAGATCATGGGAACAGTTTTGCTGCTTATCTTATACGTATTCGTCATCGGTTTGACGAGCATCGTCATGCGGCTGTTCTTTCGTAAAAGGTTGCGCCATCCTACGGTCGACCCTGCTAGCTCTTGGGTACTCGCGGCTGGGTACGACTCGGACGTCGAAAGCACGAGATTTCAATCTTAGGAATCGAAAATGGTTAAATTAAAAACGATGCTTCGCGAAGTGAGCTATTTAGTACGTGAGCACCGTTTCTATTTTTTGGCACCGATACTAATTTGCCTTGTTGTGTTCGCGATTATGATTTTCAAAGTTGGCCCGGGTATAGTCATGACCTTCATCTATGCGGGAATCTAATGTACGTTCTTGGGATTTCTTGTTTCTACCACGATTCGGCTGCATGCATCGTACATAACGGAAAAATCGTCGCTGCGGCCCAAGAAGAGCGATTCAGTCGAGTAAAAAACACGAGTGACTTTCCAATCGAGTCAATTCGGTTTTGTCTCGATGCGACCGGCATCGACATTAAGCAGGTTGATCACGTCGCATTTTTCGAAAAACCCTAACTCAAATTTGCCCGGGTC
>JALHOI010000009.1:17953-19515 GCA_022843085.1 Pseudobdellovibrionaceae bacterium | reverse complement strand
GATCACATCACAATGTGGCCGTTGTCTTGGAACTCTTTTCGCCGATCGATGCCGATGTGGCTCAACACTCGGCTGCAACTGCCAGTCATGCTTTCTGATCAGCTCGACTATCAGGGTTCGATCTTCTATTTAAAACATCATTTGAGTCACGCCGCGAGCGCCTTCTACCCGTCGCCTTTCGATTCAGCGGCAATCATCACAGCGGATGGAGTCGGCGAATGGGCGACGTTCTCGGTCGGTGTTGGCCGTGAAACCCGAATCAACATCGAAAAAGAGATTCACTACCCTAATTCGCTTGGGCTTTTTTATACGACGGTTACAACCTACCTGGGATTTCCAGCTAACGGGTGTGAAGGTCAGACAATGGCACTTGCGGCTTTCGGTGATCCGAACCGTTACTCGCAAGAAATGCGACAGATTGTGAAGCTTCGTGAGGATGGAAGTTTTGAAATCGATGAGAGATACTTTGAGTTTCGTGCAGGCCGACGAATGTGGAGCCCACGATGGGTTCAAATGTTTGGTCCTCCTCGCTCTTCGGGTGAGCCGTGGCTTCAAAGACATTATGACCTAGCAGCGGCCGGCCAATCCGTTATCGAACACGTGATCATTGCGAACGCACAGTTACTTCAAACGAGAACTGGACTCACCAAGCTATGTCTTGGGGGCGGCGTTGCGCTGAATTGTGTAGCGAACGGTAAAATTCTGGCGGCTACCGATTTCGATGATATTTTTATTCAGCCAGCGGCCGGCGATGCGGGGGGGTGCGTGGGTGCAGCGCTTGCTCTGTATCATCAGATACTCAAAAATCCAGTTCGGCATCGAATTGATCACACTTATTTTGGTCCAGAGTTCAGTGACGATGAAATCGAAGCGATTTTAAAGGCAACGGGCCTCACGTACCGAAGACTTGACGATTCGATGATGTGTCGTGAAGTTTCTCTCGCCATTCACGACAACAAGGTCGTCGCCTGGTTTCAAGGGCGCATGGAATTTGGGCCCCGTGCGCTTGGAAATCGTTCGATTTTCGGCAATGCGACTTCGCGAGGTATGAGAGACGTTCTGAATCTACAAGTGAAGATGCGCGAAACCTTTCGGCCGTTTGCTCCGATCATTCTTGAAGAGCGATCGAACGAATATTTTCAGCTGCAGGTAAAATCGCCCTACATGCTGATCGCACCACAGGTTCGTAAGGAAAAACTAGAATCGATTCCGGCTGTCATCCATGTCGATGCCACGGCTCGGGTTCAGACTTGCGACCAATTGTCCAATCCCAAGCTTCGACAGCTGATTGTTGAGTTCGAAAAGCTTTCGGGTGTGCCCGTAATTATCAATACTTCTTTCAATGGAAAAGGCGAGCCTGTCGTGTGTCGACCTCTCGATGCAATTCGATGTTTCAATCAAAACCGCATCGACATTTTAGCGATTGGATCGTTTCTAGTCGAAAAGTCGTTAGATGGTTATGGCGGGTGAAGAAATGAAGTTGCCAGTTGATGCTCGGTTTGAGATCTCGAATTTTCGACGGTTGAAGCGCTTCCGGTTGGTGGTTCTGCTTTCGGGGCTTT
>JALHOI010000009.1:0-17943 GCA_022843085.1 Pseudobdellovibrionaceae bacterium | reverse complement strand
TTGCTCATTTTCGGTTCGTTGATATCAACGTTTTTTCGTTTCGATGAACGAGTGGTCAGTTTCCTTAGCAAATTGGGGTTTGGCGCGCTGGGCGCATCGCTCTTTCTTTTTAGTTCGTTTCTTTTTCTGCACAATCGTGCGTTTCGGCGTTTCGGCGGCGAGGTTTTTGTTTCACCTTCTCGATTTCGAATCGACTACTCGCCAAGCTATCGCGCTGCTCAGGCGAACTTGTTGTTCAATGCCCTTGTCGGGATTTCGATCTTCGCAATTGTCGCGCTTAGTTGAACAGAAGGTTCGCGGCTTCGCATCGAAGCAGGACATTCAGTATGGGGTGTCCGACTTCGAAACAGGCCCTCAGTCGAGATAGTGAAGAACCAATTAAGTATCCGCACGATATTGTTTTCGGCGCTTCGTTTGGCGATAAGAACACGTGAAGACAAAAAGAAATCCTGAACAAGTCGAAGCCGATCGTCGAAGTCTATTGGTGCAAACGTTCGTTCATGCGACGAAAAAAATGTTTGAAGAGCAGGCCAGCACAAAAAGTACGATGCGCGCCGCCACGACGCGGGGCCCGCTTGCTCCTGAATCTGCAATAGCCGGTTACATCGAATTGAATTCGGGCGAGCTGCTCGGGCGGTTCGTGATTTATCTTCCTAAACATTCGTTTTTGACACTTTTTAAAAATATGTTTGAAGTCGAGCAAAACGAAATCACCGACGACATGAAAGATGGCGCGGCTGAATTCGTGAATATTATCTACGGGCTCGCTAAGACAGAGCTCAACATTCGCGGATTTAGATTCGAACCTGCTTTTCCAAAAGTTGCTATGAACGATGAAATACCAAAAATGAGCCGAAGCAGACCGGCTGTCGTCGTACCATTCGACAGCGTTGCTGGTCCGTTTCATATTGAAATTGAATTCAATAGTGAGAATTAGGTTTGTGTAAGCGAAGGAGCCCCGAATGTTTGACCCAGCAATAAAAATTCTCGTCATTGATGATATGTCGACGATGCGTAACCTTGTGAAAAAGCGCCTTAAAGAAATGGGCTACGTCAATTTCGAAGAGGCTGAGGATGGGTTGAAGGCTTGGGCCAAGCTCAACGAACAAACTGACATTGGGCTGGTCGTTTCTGATTGGAATATGCCAAACTGTACGGGACTTGAACTACTTAAGAAAGTTCGAACCGACAGTCGACTTAAACAAATGCCATTCATTTTGTTGACCGCTGAAGCCGAAGTGTCTCAGGTCAAACAGGCCGTTCTTGCAGGCGTCGATAGCTACTGTATCAAGCCGTTCACGATGGAGTCTTTAAAATCGAAACTTGAACAAGTTTATGCAAAGCGCGTTGAGAAACCAAAATGACTCCGGCAACGCAGTTTGATTTGGCCTTGATTGGATTCGAAAAAGAGACCGCCGACCTGATTGAAAAAATCGGAGACGGTTTGCGCCTTTTGAAATTGAATTCGTTAGCAGAAGTCGAAGCGACGCTCGAATCGACTGCTTTCTCGCCTGAATCGATCATTCTTGTTTCACATTTTTGTGACGGAATGACCCATCTCGAAGCGGCACAGGCCTTAGTTTCAACCTACGAGGATGTACATGTTCTTTTTGTCACTGTTGATCGAGCTCTATTTGACCTGAAGACGCTCACTAAAAACGGTTTTCAGGATACGTTTCTTTTACCGATGGACGCCGACCGACTTGAGGAGCGAATCGCGAAATTTAAGTCGTCCAGAATCGGTGGTGCGTACCGAAAATATAAGGCCATCAAGGTGGTTGATATCCAGGCGGGTATCAAGCTGCCGTTTGATATTTCGACTTTTCTTCCGATGAATCACAAATACGTGAAGCTAACCGTTGAGGGTGTACTTTCAGAAAAAAAGTTTCAGATCTTGAAGCAAAAAACTGTGAATACAGTTTTCGTTCGGACCGAAGAAGTCGGCGCGTTCTACGAATTCGCAGCGCAGCAGATGGTTAATCTCGGAGTTTCGGGGCTCGATGCCATGAGTGAAACCGAGCGATCTGAGAAGTTTCAATCCAATGTTCAAGAGTTATTTCGATCATTTCTGGATGTAACTGAATCGACGGACCTTGAGTCAGGGCGAGATCTGCTTGAGCAGTCTAAAAAAGTAATCGAAAGTTTCGTCTTAAAGAAGACTGGAATGGATTTGAATCGAAGTTTCGCGACAGTCACCGGAGTAAGAGGAAGTACGTACTCACACGCCCAGTCTGTTTCAACGATTGCGAGTCTTTTAAGTATGGGTACGGGTATAGGCCAACCGACGGACTTAGCTATTGCCGGTCTATTTCATGACATTGGTCTGGTCGGTACACGTGACAACTTATCTGTGTTCGACTTGCCTTCGCTTGTAGGCGAAGACCGCGAGGCTTTCTTGAATCATCCCAAACTCTCTTTAAAAATTTTGAGAGAAAAACGCCTAATCTTGGCGCCCATCATCGTCGATATTTTAGAAAAGCATCACGAACGCGTGGACGGGAGCGGGTTTCCGGCGCAGTTGCGTGGAACTAAAATTCCACCTGATGCACAGTTGCTGAGCTACGCCGATGCGTTCGAACACTTATCTCGACCAAAAGCTGGCGTTGCGAGCCTTTCTCCAATTGAGATTCACGCGCGTATAGCGGCTGAAGTTGGAATCTCGCCGGACGTCCTTCAGCGAATTCAGAACTTTCTGCAAAAGTCGGCGGCCGAATCTGCTGCATCTTGATTGTTAAAAAAATGTCTAAATGTCGACCTGGGCTCGTTGGACCTCAAGTCTGCGCCGATACCTAGACATGGCATTTTCAGATCAAGAAATTGAAGAATTTAAGACTGAGGCGCTCGAGATGCTCGATGCCGCTGAAAAGAGTCTACTTTCGCTCGATGGCGCTGCTGCTTTTAAACCCGCATTCGACACCGTCTTTCGCTGCTTTCACAATTTGAAAGGCGGCGCAGGGGTCATGGAGCTAACAGCGCTTCAGACACATACCCACGAGCTCGAAAATATCTTAATGGGCTTTCAAAATAAAGGTGTGATCCCAGCAGAATACGTCAGCCTGTTTTTGCGTGGCATCGACGGCGCTCGCACGCTCCTCGAAGGCCAAACGATCGATTTCAACTTTGATGTTTCAGTCGAAGTTACAAAGCCGCAAGTTGCTAAGCCAGAAGTCGGAAATTTAGAAGCTGCCACGAACAATTCAGCTTCAACGGCAGCGCCGTCGAGCTCTCTCTTTGGCACGAATGAAGAGTTTGTGGTTGAATGCGAAGAGCGGGTCGAGAGAATATCAAAAAGTCTTCAGCAGATTGAAAACGGTGACCATTCGAAAGAGCTCATCGATTCAATTTACCGTGACGTTCACTCGCTAAAAGGTGTGGCGTATCTTTTTTCGTACGGTAACCTTGGGGATCTTTCGCACGGAATTGAATCGAGTCTTGAGATTCTGCGCACGGGGTCCCACGTTCCATCTAAAATACTTATTAATGTTTTATTCAAGTGCGTTGAGCTTATCGAACTTGAAGTCACTTGCATCAAAGCCAAGATGGACAACTCGGAAATCAAAGGTTTAGTGGGCAATATTTTGCGAATGCTGAGTGAAGCAACGGCTGCTCTTGAGCCGGCGTTGATCCAAGCCGAACCGAGCCAAACAGTCCCGCAGACTGCTACTACGGCCGCGAAGATACCCGCGGCAGCCAATCATCCGCCGACGGCCGAGTCCGCGGCCGAGCTCAGCTCGATTCGAGTTTCAGTACCCTTGCTCGACAACCTGATGACCTTGATGGGCGAGATGGTTCTTGTTCGAAACCAAGTCATTCAATTTTCAAATACCTCTGAGAACATGGAGTTTGTCAATCTGTCGAAGCGACTCAACGTCGTGACGAGCGAAATTCAAGGCGAACTCATGAAGACGCGGATGCAGCCCATCGGCAACGTTTTGGGTAAGTTTTCGCGAGTCGTGCGAGATCTTTCTGGTGAATTGGGAAAACAAATTGCAATCGAACTTCAAGGGGCCGACACCGAACTCGATAAGTCGTTGCTTGAAGCGATTAAAGATCCGCTCACGCACATTGTGCGAAATTCGTGCGATCACGGCATCGAAATGCCCGAGACACGTCGCCAGGCTGGAAAACCCATCGGAGGGCGCATCACAATTAAGTCCTACCATGAGGGTGGGCAAGTCGTAATTGAGATTGCCGATGACGGTAAAGGTCTAAACAGCGACTTGCTCCTTCGAAAGGGCATTGAAAAAGGTTTGATCACCGAAGCCCGCGCGAAGACCATGAACGAAAAAGAAATCTTCAATCTAATTTTCGCGCCTGGATTTTCCACAGCAGCAAAAGTTACGAATGTGTCTGGTCGCGGTGTCGGCATGGACGTCGTACGAACAAACATTGAAAAAATTGGTGGTACAGTCGAACTCAGCAGCGTGACAGGTACTGGCACCACCATTCGAATCAAAATTCCACTGACGTTAGCAATCGTACCCGCACTTATCGTCAACTCAGGTAAAAACATTTTTGCTATTCCGCAAGTGAAGTTGGTCGAGCTTGTTCGCGTTGATCAGTCGAGTGAAAGTAAGGTTGAGTACTTGCATGGGGCTCCCGTATTCAGGTTGCGGGGAAGCATCCTGCCGCTGGTTGATCTCGATCAGCTTTTAGGGGTCGCAAAAACCAAAGAAAAACCTGCAGTCCTAAACATCGCGGTACTTAACGCTGAGCACTGTTCGTTTGGATTAATCGTCGAAGAGGTTCAGGATACGGCGGACATTGTCGTTAAGCCAATAAACCGACTTCTTAAGTCTCTTCAGGTTTATTCAGGTGCAACGGTGTTGGGCGACGGATCTGTCGCATTGATTCTCGATGTTCTTGGACTTTCAAAAGTTGCACAAATTGGAAAAGAAGAACTGAATGCCGATGATTCCAACGGTGAACGTAGTTTAAAGAAGAACAAGACGTCAGATGTTCAAGATTATCTTTTGGTTCGGGTCAATTCGCCGACCAAACACGCCATGGTTCTTGGCTACGTAAACCGCCTTGAAGAATTTGACACTAATGCCGTCGAACTCAGCGGCGCGCAGCGGGTGATACGCTACGGTGATACGATTCTACCTTTGATTTCGGCGAATCTTCGCTTGGGCTATGCTGCTACGGTTCGCGATGTGACTTCGGGTAAATTTCCAGTTGTTGTTGTTGAGCGCGCCGGCTGCCTTTACGGCATTGAAGTCGATGAAATCATCGATACTTTGTCCTCCTCACTTGAAATCTCATCCTCGCTGGCCGCGGGTGGGGCGATCTCTGGGAACTTGAATACCAAAGATGAACTGGTCGTTGTGGTTGATCCTTTCGAACTCATTCTGCAGACCTTTCCACACCTCAAATCAGTCGTCGTCGCCGGCGAAAAAGTCGTGGCTCGGCATGCACCGCGTGCAGCTGGGCCCATGAGAATTCTATTGGTCGAAGACACCCCGTTCTTTAGGCGCGCGATTGCGAATGTTCTTCTCAGCGGAGGATATGAAATCGTAACGGCAAGTGATGGTCAGGAAGCGGTTGAAATTCTGAACTCTGATGAAGTCTCGTTTGATTTGCTTGTGACCGATATTGAGATGCCGCGAATGAACGGCTTTGAGCTTGCAAAATCGGTTCGCTCGAACCCGAAGTTCGAGACGCTGCCGATGCTTGCGATCAGCTCTCGGGCTGACAAATCGCACGTCCAAAAAGGAGTTGCAGCCGGTTTCAACGTCTACCTTGAAAAGCTGCAGGCTGAAACATTACTGAGCATGGTGTCTGAGTTGATTGGACCCGCAAGGAGAGCCGCATGACCGAGCAACTCACAACGTTCCGAATCGGTGAAGACGTTTTCGGAATCGAGGTCATGAAGGTTCAAGAAGTGACCGGACCGCCGACCATTGTTGATGTTCCGCTTGCACCGTCCTTCGTACGTGGCCTCATTAATCTGCGTGGTCAGATAGCGACCGCACTTGGTTTGCGTGAACTTTTTGGATTTAAAACGCAGGCAGAAGCTCAAATGTCTGTAGTCTGCAAGATTGACGGAAATCTGGTCTCATTGATTGTCGACTCGATCGGGGATGTTGTCGAAGTGAGTCGAAACGCATTCGAGAAGCCACCCGAGACTATACCCGCAGATGTTCGAAAGTTTATAAAGGGAATTTACAAGACGAACGACAGCCTTCTCAGTGTGCTGGATCTCGATCGTCTTTCAAAAGAATTGTCAAACTCAAAGGAATAGGGGCATACGCGCATGAGTCAAGCAGCAAAGAATCTCGCCGAAACTACAATTGAACCAATCGACCAGATGCGAAGCAAGCTCGCTGCGCTTGATCGAGTTCAAGCTGTGATCGAATTTAGTCTCGACGGGACGATTCTGCACGCCAACGAAAACTTTCTCAAAACATTAGGCTACGAGCTTTCAGAAATTCAAGGCAAGCACCATCGGATTTTCTGCGAAAGCAATTACACATCCTCGCTTGATTACAAGCGCTTTTGGGTAAAGCTTATTCGTGGAGAGTTAGTATCGGGTGAATTTAAGCGTGTAGGTTAGGGCGGTCGTGAAGTCTGGATCAACGCGTCTTACAACCCCGTGATGAACGCACGCGGCGAAGTGATAAGCGTTGTCAAATTCGCGACCGACGTCACCGCTTTAAAGAATCTGGCTGCGGAAGCAGATGGAAAAATCGCAGCGATCTCGAAAGCACAGGCCATGATCGAATTTAACCTCGATGGTACAATCATCACGGCCAACGAAAACTTTCTGAAAACTCTGGGCTATGAACTTCGTGAGATCGTGGGCAAGCATCACCGTATTTTTTGCGAACCTACCTACGCAGCGTCGCGCGAGTATCAGAACTTTTGGGACAAACTCAATCGCGGTGAGTTCGATACGAACGATTACAAACGCATTGATCGTTCGGGAAACGAGATTTGGATCAACGCTTCGTATAACCCGATCTTCGATTCAAATGGACACATTTACAAAGTTGTTAAATTCGCAAACGACATAACAAAGCAAAAAATGGTTTCGATGGAGACCCAAGCGAAACTTCTCGCAATTGATAAAGCGCAAGCGGTTATTGAATTCAATCTTGACGGTACGATCATTACGGCGAACGAAAACTTTTTGAAAACTCTCGGATATGATTTGGCTGAAATTAAAGGCCGTCATCACCGTCTCTTCTGTGATGAAACATACGTTGCGAGTCCGGCCTATCGAAACTTCTGGGATAAGTTGAATCGTGGCGAGCTAGATTCAGGCGAATACTTACGAATTGGAAAAGGTAAGAAAAACGTTTGGATCAACGCCTCTTACAATCCCGTTTTCAATGCCGACGGTAAGCCCTATAAGGTCGTCAAGTTCGCGACTGATATTACCGCGATGAAAAACATGATTACCTCGATCGAAGAAACTGCTGCAGCTTTATCGGGAGCCTCGGCCGAGCTTACTGCGACTTCGTCAGAGATGTCGAACACGGCTACGAGAACTAGCAAAGAATCGATTTCTGCAGCAGCCTCGGCAGATCAGGTTGCGGCCGGCGTCACGATCGTTGCTACGAATATGGAAGAGATGGTTGCGTCGATCAAAGAGATTGCACGGTCGACGAGTGAATCTTCTCACATGGCGAAAAGTACGCTCGACCGAGCTCGGCAGACGAACGTGACGATCACCAAGCTTGGAACAAGCAGCCAAGAAATCGGTGATGTGATCAAAGTCATATCGTCGATTGCTCAGCAGACGAATCTCTTAGCTCTAAACGCGACAATCGAGGCGGCTCGTGCCGGTGAAGCAGGTAAAGGCTTTGCCGTTGTCGCCAACGAAGTTAAAGAGCTCGCCAAGCAGACGGCGAAGGCGACGAACGACATCACGGGCAAAATCGGTGCAATTCAGAAGGATACTCAAGATGCTGTCAATGCGATCGGTGGTATCGCCGAAGCTGTTGAAAAGCTAAACGGTATTTCAGGAGTCATCGCTACAGCCGTCGAGGAGCAGACCGCAACCACAAATGAAGTGTCGCGAGTTGTTCTCGAAGCACGGCGCGGAGTCGAAAGTATTGCGAAGACGGTCAACATCGTTTCGGGCGCTGCGAACGAAAGTATGTCGTCTTCGAAGCAAACTCTTGAAGCGTCGCGCGAACTTGGAAATCTGGCGGAAAAGTTAGCTGCTTTGGTTCGAAAGGCCTAAACTTCGATGGAGAAACTGCGCGTTCTGATTGTTGATGATTCGGTAGTTTATCGTTCTCAGATTCGCGCGGCTGTCGAACGAATCGATTGGATCTCTGTCGCGGGGGTGGCGAGCAACGGAAAATTTGCACTTCAGCGTTTGTCTGAGTCGACCGTCGACGTCATGATCCTCGACCTCGAAATGCCAGAGGTCGATGGTCTCGAAACACTTCGACGGCTGAAAGCTGAAGGACGTAATTGCAAAGTACTCATTTTTTCGTCAGTCTCGAAACGCGGCTCTGAGGCGACGCTCGAAGCTCTGCGGCTGGGCGCAAGCGATTTTGTCACAAAACCTGACGGGACTTCACAAGGCCAAGATGCGGCTGGGCTGCTGCGTTCTATGCTCGAGCCGAAGCTCGAAGCGATTCGCGATACCATGCATGCTCGATCAGCTCCGATTTCTCGTGTCGTTAAGGCGACCGGCGAGTCGCCCACCTACCCGCCGATTATTTGGGATATTTTTAAACCAAGTCTGCTTGTGATCGGTTCATCGACAGGCGGTCCGACAGCACTTGAAAATCTTTTCTCGAAGCTTCCGGCACCGTACGAGGTGCCGATCGTTATTTGTCAGCACATGCCCCCGATTTTCACCGAGACCTTCGCACAGCGACTAGGGAAGCTGGCTGGGGTTCCCGCAAAAGAAGTTCAGAATGGCGAAGAGCTGAAAGTTGGGACCATCTATGTTGCGCCCGGAAACTATCATGTTCGTCTTAAAAAAATCGACGGCAAGACGATGCTGTCTCTCGATCAGGGGCCGCTCTTAAACTCTGTGAGACCTGCCGTTGATCCGCTGTTTGAAACGGCCGCTGAAATTTACGGAAGTAAACTTCTGTCCGTCGTACTGACGGGCATGGGTGCCGACGGAAAAATCGGCGCTATCGCCGTCAAGTCCAAGGGTGGCGCCGTGGTCATTCAAGACAAGGCATCCTCTGTTGTTTTCGGGATGCCCGGCGCTGTTCACGAGTGCGGTGCTTTTGATCGTATGGGAAATCTCGATGAAATCGTTCAGCTTCTGACACCAAAAATTTGCGCACTCAACCTTAAAACTGCGGCTGGCACATAATGACCTCGACACCTGAGATTCTCGTGTTTTTCGCTAAACTGATCGAGCGCGAGCTTGGCATCATCTATTCAGAGGCGAACTATTTTCAGCTGCAGAACCGGCTTGAACAGATTGCGAAAACTCAGCTCGGGTGTTCAGTCGAAGATTTGTACAGCCAAGCGAAGACAGGCTTGTCAAAAGAATTGAAAACTCACCTTTTAGATCTAGCGACCAACAACGAGACCTCGTTTTTCAGAGATGCGAGAATTTTTAAGTCAATTGAGAGCTTGGTACTGAACCCTCGGCTCGCGGCCGGGCGGGCTTCTCTGCCGCTCAATATCTGGTCGGCAGCAAGTTCGAGCGGTCAAGAGGCTCTCTCGATCGCGATGATGATTCACGAATGGAACGAGAAGTCGCCGCAAAAAACTCCATTTAAAATTGTAGGGACCGACATTTCGAGTCGAATTCTCGAAAGAGCGCGCGGGGCGCGCTACTCAGATCTTGAGGTCAACAGGGGACTCGTCGAAAACTTAAAGCTCAAGTACTTCACGGCAGATCCTGAAGGCGGTTGGCGGGCCAAGCCGATCTTGCGCGACCAAATCGATTATCGAAGTCTGAATTTGAAAGAGATTTTTCACTTTGCGCACTCGTTTGACATCGTTTTTTGTCGCAACGTTTTGATTTACCAGGCTGTTGAAGCAAAGCGTGAAATTCTGAAGCGCGTGACAGAGACGCTCAGTGTTGGCGGCGTTCTCGTTTTGGGTGCAGGTGAAAGTGTTTACGGTTTGTCCGACCAGTACGATCAGATCGAATCAGATGGTTCGATTATTTATCGAAAACGAGAATCTGTAGCGAACGCTGCTTAATCTTATTTACACCTGTCAGATTGCGCCTCGAAGAAAATCGATAGGGTGCGTTTTGTACGGCTCGGATTCAGATGGCTTTGGCATCAGGTGTGATTTTAAGTCAGGGTGAATTCGTTTGCCAGAGACACAGCGGGAACCGGCTGCCGCCGGTCATAACCACATCGTGGTTCGAGCTTGAGAAACTCGAGTTTCAAGATCACATCGTCGCGGGTCTCTTGAGGGATTGAAAGTCGACGAACTTCAATTAAGGACTTCGGGTCTCGATCAGCTCAATTTTATAGCCATTCGGGTCTTCGACGAACGCGATTACGGACGAGCCGTGCTTCATCGGTCCCGGTTCGCGCACGATGTTGCCGCCGGCGAGACGAATCGCTTCGCAGGTCTTCACGATGTCAGACGTACCGAGCGCGATGTGGCCGAAGGCGTCACCCAGCTCGTACTCATGACGATCCCAATTGAATGTGAGCTCGATGCAGGGATCACGCTTCGAATTGCCGTAAGTGAGAAACGCCAACGTAAACTTGCCCGCGGGATAGTCATCTTTCGAAATCAGCTTCATACCCAGAACGTTCGAGTAGAAGTGAATGGAGTCTTCGAGATTTTTCACGCGGATCATCGTGTGGAGATAGGTCATTGTTTGCACCCGAGATGCTTTAGCGCAGTTCAAGCCGAATTCAAGTGGCGGCGAGTCGCATGCCGAAACAGTTTACGTTTCCCTTCGAGATGAAAAGGTGGCAGTTCGTGGAGCATGTTTCTGCGTGCCCTCATGCTGACTCTTATCATCGCAATCGCTTTCGAAAGTGAAGAATTGAAGGCTGAAGAGGCCGAATGGACGGCCACCGCGCAAGTCTCGATCTTAGATCTTGTCGTGCCTAACAAATTTGGCCTCGCGGCGGCACGGCGAGCGCCGGATGGATCGATGTGGCAGGTCGAGTACCTGACGGGCACGTTTTCGCCGTTTTTTATCAGCGATGTCGGGGCCGTGACCGAAAGCCGCCTCAGTTTGTCGCGAAGATTCACCGCGCCGGATGGCGGCGGTTTTCTATGGTACTATGGTGCATTTTTTCAGAAGCTGAGAATGTCTGTAGGCAGTGCGCTGTTATCGCGCCTAACCGGCGGAGGATATCCTTCGGCGGATCTGATTTCTCTGACAGGAATCGGATTACAGACGGGTTTTGGTTACCGTTGGATTTTTTCGGAACAGTTTATCGTAGGTCTGGACATCGCCTCATGGTCTCAGCCGCTAATTACGATTTCTCGCGAAACGACATTTCTTGATGTTGCAACCAACCCAAGCGATCGCGAAAACATTGAAACTGCCGTTCGAATCCTTCAATATTTTCCAAGATTCGCGGTCGCCAAACTTGAACTCGGGTTCACCTTCTGAAATTTATTTCGGGTTTACAGACCGACCGGTGTTCCATCATCTTTGAAGGATAGATTTTGAGTTTTACCGTCGCGGGTCGTTCTCGACCAGCGCGCAACACGCCCATCTGCGGTGAACGTCATCGTGTCCATCATAACCTCGAACCCCGGCTCGTATTTTACAACGGTCATCAAGCCGTCTTGAATTCCACGTGCTCCGCAGATGCCTCTGGTCGCAAGCATTTTAAGTTCCCCGGCCGCCGTGTTGAGACCGGCAGATTCGGCACCCGCATTGATGATCGGCATTTTGACAAATCCGCTCGCATCGGCGTCGGGGTGCCCCGGCGAATGCTGGAGTTTCGTATCGTCAATACTTTCGACGTTACAAAACGCCCCCCCTGCGGCTTTGCAAATCACTTCGAGGCGTTTGTAGGCCGTGCCGTCAGGTGTTCGGGTTGTTTCTCGGTTCGCTAGATTTGAAGCGTGAACCGACATGCGAAGTGCATTGCGGCGAAGGTCAGCACAGCCAAGCTCAACCGTTGGGGAAGCGGCAGGAGTACGGCCCACAGAACCAGATAGTTCTTTCGAGCGCTCATTAAGAGGCCTGCCGGACTGCGCACCGGACGGCCCGCCCGAGGGTAGGGCTTGCGGCGGCGCGAGAAGCTGGCTTTTTTCACCGAATGGCCCCGGTGCGATCGACGCCTCTGCGGGCTCCTGTGCTCCAAGGCTCGCTGTCAGGCCAGCTGCGAGACTGATCACAAGAACCGGTATCTTGATCGCGCTCAAAGCATTTATTTTTACCATGGGGCCTCCACCCCCTTAGTTGACCAAAAACTAAAGCAATTGTCACTTTTCTGATCAACGATTCACAACCGGCCAGACCGCTCTTATACTGAAGTCTCGAGGTGCGTCGAATGAGTGGAATTGTGGTCGACCTAAAGCAGATCGTCAGAAAAATATCTCATGAACTCAATGGCGAGCTAACCCGCGAGTTTACGCCAGATGCTGTGTCACGGTTTGGGTTACGGGCCAAGGCCCACTCACGTTCTATTCTGTACACAAGCGAAAGTCTCATGTTGCCGCTCATCGAATTTGCGGTGACTCGACGGCGGCCACGGCTTCCGATTGACGACCCCGAATTTTTTAAAATGGCTCGCGCTTCGCTTCGCGAGTTGATCGAGTGCGACCTCGCGCGAATCGAGCGCGGCCTTTATCCTCGGGACGTACTAGAAACCGAATCGTTCGCTGCGCATGTACGAAGGCTGCCGCTTCTGTTTAAAGAGGGCCTTAGAGCCTCGCGCCGACGTTTGGGTAAAAAGGCACGGGTTTTCGGAAGCGATGCTCAAGAGTTGCTTCGTGGTTTACCCGAGTACTACCAGCGGAATTTTCATTTCCAAGGCGATGGCTATCTCTCTGAACTTTCGGCCGAACTTTACGAACATCAAGTCGAGGTTCTTTTTGGCGGTGCCGCTGACGCGATGAGAAGACTTATTATTCAGCCGCTTAGAGAAAAATTTGGTCCGGGAGACGGCGAGGGTTTGACGTTCCTCGAAGTCGGCGCTGGCACCGGACGCGCAACGAGGTTTGTACGGCTTGCGTTCCCTCGAGCCAAAATCGTTGCTGTCGATCTCAGCCCGCCTTACTTGAAGAAGGCCCAACAGCAGCTGGCCAAGTTTCACCGTCATGATTTCGTTGAAGCGAATGCTGAGAAACTTCCATTTTTAGATGGCCAGTTTGACGCGGTCTATTCCGTCTTCTTGTTTCATGAGTTGCCGAAGGATGTCAGGTCGACCGTTGTGAAAGAGAGCGCACGTGTTTTGCGACCTGGTGGTTTTTTTGGTTTTGTGGACAGTTTGCAGATTGGCGATGTTCCAGCGTTCAACGACGCGCTTGAGCTTTTTCCGGTTCAATACCACGAGCCGTTCTACAAGAACTATATTGAAAATCCGATGGGTGCGCTGATTGAAGACCAAGGATTTCGCATTTTGAGCAAGGGCACAGGCTTTTTTTCGAAATTTATGGCCGCCGAGAAGACCGAGTAACCCGATGCGGGCGGGTCGTTTAGGGAGAAGCTTTGTCAGCTGTGGCCGAATTTTTGCCAGCGGACCCTTGATCCGCAGCCACCGGCTGCGCGGCCGTCGGGTCAGCGGTCGCGGGCTCCGCTGGCGGGGCGAGGCTTGCGGCGGGTTCGCGCGGACCGACTCCTTTTTGTTTCAAGCGCTCGATCACGGCAAGTGCGAGCTTTGAACCTTCGACGGCGACTCCGTTAGGGAAGAGAAGTGCCTGAGCGCCCTCGAGCTGATTTAAATCGATCAACAGGTCGGCCGTGATTCCGATGTAGACAGAATCAGTCGGACGCATCGCCAAAGCATACTTCGCAAAGGGCAATGCCTTTTCGGCCCCGTGGCTTCGTTTCAAGCAAGACGAATAGAATGCAGCAACGAAGTCATTCGGGTTTGGTCGGTTATAGATTTCGGTGCAATACCTGGAGAGCTGCGTCCATTTCGCAAGATCGGCGTCGAGACCCGTTTCGACTTTTTGTTTTTCAAGCTCAGCGGGGCTATCCATCAGTTCGATCGCGGCAAGTTGAAAAGGTTCAATATGGCCACGGTGAAAGTGAACGACGGCTAGTGCGAGAGAAAGTTCGGCGCGCCACGCGGTCGATTTTTTGATTGTTGCCTGAAGTATCTGCTCGACCGCCTCAAGTCGTTTCATCGGAGGTGCGGGGTCTTCGGGCTTCAAGGTCGCTAACGCCGTCGCGCGATCGGCTTGGTCCAAACTAAGTGCGGCCTCGAACGCGGCAAGCGCTGTCACGCTCGTGTCAATTGTCGGTGTCTTTTCGGCCATCGCCAGTGCTTTCAACAAGAGAGATTCGGCCTCAGCCGCATTCTTTAGCTTCAATTTTAAAATCGCTAAATTGTGAAGCGTCGAGAACAGCTCTTCGGATTTAAGCGACTCTTCAAGCTCGACCGACGCTTGAACAAGATTTCCACTCTCTTCGGCGAGAACATATTGTAAGGCGTGGGCGCGGGCGCGATCCGTTGACGACGGGTTCATGGTCATAGCCTGCGACAAAAGCACCTGCCCGGTTTTTCGGTCACGGCCTTTGATATGAGCGTCGGCCAAGTGAATGAGATCTTTCGCCGAAGCAAATTCGCGATTCGCAAGGCTTGAGCCTTTGATGCCCTTCGCGCTGGCGATCGCCGCGGCGTAATCACCTTTCGCTTGAGCTTCAAGAGCCTGACGAAGTTTCACCTTGTCTTCGTCGATTTTCTTAGTGTCCGTGTACCAAACCGCGCCATAGGTGACGATAGCGCCTACCACCACGACTCCGAGGACAACGGACAATCGCTTTCGGCTGATTTCTGAACCTTTGAAAAAATCTGACAACTTTGTCTTTTTTGGTGCGGCTGAAACAAAGATGTTTTCGTCATCCGGATGCATTTCTGCGTCGGGATCGGCTTCTTTTTCAACGGTGATGGTTTGTTTTTTTAGCGCAATTTCTTTGCGCAAAAAATTAAGTTTCTGGATGTTCGCGGTCAATTCTTCAAGCTGGCGTGCGTGATCAAGTTGTTCGGTGATGTTGTCGGTTGCGCCATGAAGCCCCAAGACTTCATTGACTTCGAATTCGGGGTCTTCGTCGCCACCGGGCTTCATCTGGCCGACGTTTTGCGATTCTCCGGTGTAGGAGCGAATTCGATATTGAATCAGTTCTTCAAAGTAAGGCGTGTTACAAATTGCAGCCCATGTCCGGCGATCTTGGGACACACGGTGAATAACTGTAACTTCATCCGAGACGAGGCGCTCAAGCACCTTCGCGCCAGGGATTGGACCGATGATTTGACCTTTGATCTGTAAAAACCAACGGTCAGTGTCTGCGTGCGAATTCGGATTACGCGCCATCTCGGTTTAATATCGGCGAGCGAGCCAAGAAGCCTGAGGCGAGAGCGACCTTACCCAGACGCAGTTTGCAGAAAATTGGCTGCCGTGGCCTGCGCGATGATGCCGCTCTGGACTAAGATCTTGACGGAGGCCTCGTAGGTCAACATTCCGTGCCGGGCGTTGGTCTGCATGACCGACGGAATTTGAAAGCCTTTGTTTTCACGAATCAAATTGCGAATCGGCGGAGTCGCGATCATCACTTCGAGGGCCGGAACCATGCCTGCCATATCGGATCTCGGTAAAAGTGTTTGAGCCACGATGCCCAAGAGACTTTCGGACATCATGACGCGAACCTGCGGTTGTTGTTCGGGCGGAAACGAATCGACCACGCGATCGATCGATTTTGCGGCGTTGTTTGTGTGAAGCGTCGCAAAAACCAGGTGTCCAGTTTCGGCGGCGGTGAGTGCGAGCGACATTGTTTTGTAATCCCGCATCTCTCCGACCATGATCACATCTGGGTCTTCTCGAAGGGCGGCACGCAATGCCCCGGCGAAAGACCGCGTGTGCGGACCAATCTCACGCTGGTTGATCAAGCAGTTGCGGCCTTTGTGCACGTACTCGATCGGATCTTCAATGGTGATGATGTGTTCTTTGCGCGTGTTATTGATGTGCGCGATGAGGGCGGCAAGAGTCGTCGACTTTCCAGAGCCGGTGGGGCCAGTGACGAGGACAAGCCCACGAACACTGTCAGCTAAGAACCTTAGAGATTCAGGCAGCGCTAGCTCTTCGAGAGTTCGAATGTGTTCTTGAACAAAACGATACACTGCGCCGATACCACCGTACTGGATGAAGGCGTTCGCACGAAACCGGCCGACTCCCTCAATCTTGTAACTCCAGTCGAGCTCCATACGACGTTTGAACTGGCGAATCTGGTCGTCGGTCATCGTCGAGTACACGATCTTTTCGGCGGCTTGCGGAGACAGCGGAGGCATGTTCAGCCGGATCATGTGTCCGTGAAGCCGAAAGAACGCTGGGTAGGTGCTCGAGATATGAAGGTCCGACGCGCCTTCTTTAACCATCATCGCGAAAAGTTGCTCAATTGCTGCCATTTGATGAAACTAACATGCGGAATAGCACCCCGGCAGTCCAGGAGGGTGGAGCTAGCCGTCTGTGGCCCGCGCGAAGCTCGTCAGAAATCTGAGTTCTCCGGCCCGCCGTTCAAAAGCTCCTACTTTCAAAAGAAAAAGCCTGGCTAAGTGCCAGGCTTTTTCGAAGTTTGACCGATGATCATCGCAATAATTAAGTGCTACTTCAGTTCGCGATGAACCGTGTGACGCTTCAAAGTCGGGTTGTACTTTTTCTTCTCGAGACGCTCAGGGTGCGTCTGAGTGTTTTTCATTGTCGTGTAACGCGACGGAGATTTGCCCTCTTTGCGAGCCTCAGTGCATTCAATGGTGATGATTCGAACTTTACCTTTTTTAGCCACGTTAGCACTCCCGCGCGATCTGATGTCGAAAACGAACGTGTTGAATTAGCACGGAACGACGACCGATGGGAAGGAAATCCGATTACTTCGTCGCCGACTTCGGCGTTAGGACAGAGGTAGCAGCTATCTCTTTGATCTGACTGGAAATTTCGGTTGAAAGACGAGCCACGGCTTCGACCTTCGCTTTCTCAATCAGCAATTTGTCGTCCATGAGGCCAACCGGCCCCTTTTGTTTGTTTAGGCCTTCTCCTTCGGCGCTCATATAAAGAAATTCGTTTCTCACATCCCAAAGAGTCGCGCGAGCCATGAAAAGAACGTCGGCGTCGGTGCCGTTGACGAACAGCATTGGCAGTAGGGCGACGTAGGTCCAAGCCCAGTTGTTAGCGTAGGTATCGACATCTTTCACGCCGGACACGACGAGCAGCGCGTGAGCGCCGTGCCTTGCTGCAGCCAGCCGTAGCGCCTTAAGGTCTTCGCCGGTTGTCGTATCCGGGTTCATGATAACGACGTCCGAAATTTCTCCGATAGCCTTCAGGCTATCAGCGAGTTTCATGATCTCGGTTTTGTCAGATTCGGCCCATCGCCACTGAGGCGGGCGATAGTTCACAGTGGCGGGTTCGGTGAAATACACCGCGACCTTAAACGGCTTAGGCAGTTGTGCCTTCAACTGAAGCACTTTTGCGATCTGGGCGTCGTCCACAACAGCGCGTGATTCAACAGATCCCCGAAGAGTTTCGCGAAGAGTTCCGCGATTGAAACCGCGACTTGAGGCGCACCCGGCCGAGATCAGAGTGAAAATGGCCACCGCGTGAACAAGCGCCTGTCGAGAGTTGAGTTTTCCGATTTGTGATTTCATTTGATCTAAATATCCCGCCAATTTTTGATCGGCAATTTCTACGCGACGTGTGACACTGCAGGCCGATGTCAAAACCGCGTTTCGAATCTGAAACATCAAATGAATTTCAAAGTACCGAGGGGCAGAGTGGCCTTCTGCGCGAAGTCGGATTGCTCGACCCGTTTTACGCTCGGGCCGTCGAGGCCGTTGAATACGCAGCCGAATCGATCAACCAACT
>JALHOI010000008.1 GCA_022843085.1 Pseudobdellovibrionaceae bacterium | reverse complement strand
CGCCAGCAAGCGAATTGTTTGTGATGAGAGCGAACGCCTTGTCCGACTCGAGCATCAGAGTTGGATAGCAAGTGCCAGCTGCGTGTGACAGGCTTGAACTGCCTACAATGGCGGTGACGATAAGCGGCTTCAGGATCTGCATCAGAGTCTCCAGTTTCTAAATCAGTAGCTTTCGGAAAAGAGTGCGCAACTGACGTGCCACAGAATGCGATTACCGTGCATCGACAATCCTGAATCGTGTCACGAGAGCGACTCCCATGGCGCCGGGCGGAGCATAATGCAGGGTCGGCCTGGTCTGATTGGCGGTCGACAGCACGAAGGTGTGCCCGCGCTGCCTTTTGCCTGCCGCCAAGCTTTGGTTTGGCGGTCAAAATACAACGTTCCAAGTTTTCTGGTTATTGGAGTCACCGCAACGAAGTCATTAACTTTTTCATCGTAGTGCGGTCTTTCGTACTTCGATTTGTGATTTGAAACCCGAATTTCTGAAAAGCTTTCGATCAATTTCTGTGTCGACGGATCAAGCCCGAGAGATAGTTCTAGCGCCGAACGCAACTTTTCATTGAACGCGAATATTGCTACAACCTCGCGCGAGAGTTCGGCCTCGGGCGAAACTTGCTTGCGAAGATCGTAATTCTCAAAGTCTTTAATCAAGTAAGTGGACTCTTGATCAAATGGAAATAGTTTAGAATTTTCAAGTTCTGCAACCACTCGGGTAAAATTCTCGGGCAGCCAAATTGTCGAATCAAATTCAGCCCAGCCCTGTCCGTTCGGGTTGAGTTTACTAAGCTCGGTTTCAATCTTTTGAATCGGATCTGGATTCTGAATAGAATCTGGTCGCCCCTGAAAAAGGGACTCACAGGTCTGTGAGTGTCCCACGCTTGAGGCGCCCAACATGAAAACAGAATAGAGACAAACCAGAATTCTATTTCGCATAAGGAAGCTGGGATTGTACCACGATTCTAGTTTTAGGTTTACTTTTGAATTCGTTGGCATCACAGGCGTCGACTTAATACATCATGTTGCGAGATTAGACACAGGGCCATATCAAATCGCGCAAATCAGGCGTGAGTTTTTCGAAAATAGGGATCCGGTGAGCCACAGATTCACGGCTACTTGTGGTCATTTAACTCGACCAATTTTGCCACGCTCCCGAGCTACCGTGACAGCGTTAGCGTCGAAAGTTCGCCGTCTGAGCTTGTTTCCATTTTAAGCTTTTTGAGAAGACTCATTCCGGCGAGGCGTGCGCAGCTGTCGCAAAATGCGACTTCGATGTTTTTGAAATCCCAGCTGCCGATTTTGACGAGAGGTAAAGTGGCCACTTGCGCCTCAATTTTCGAGCCGTCGGCCAGCGAGAATTGCGTCGGCCGGCTTTTTTTAAGAAGCTCCGGCCAATATTTTTCGATATCGCTTTTGGGCATCGATACCACAGAAGCACCGGTGTCCACCATAAACAACTCGGCAGTTTTATTCTCACGTAGCTGAAGAGGCAGAGCAAAATGACCGTCGGAGAAACCGACAAGCCGAATTCTTTCAACTGGTTTAGCTCGCTCGAAAAGTTCGAGGTCAGCACTAAGATCGCCACTTAAAGAGCCGGCAGCACTTGGAAAACGATAGATAAATGATTGAAGAAGCGAAATAGCTTCGGCTGGGCGTTTTTCTTGAACATAGAGCGAAGCAAGTTTTTGAGTTGCATCGACTAAGTTCGGATTTATTCCAAGACTCTTTTCAAACCACTTAATGGCGTCAAGACGTTGGCCAAGTCCTGTGAGGTTGACGGCATGAAACGCCATCAAGTCGTAGGTTCCTGTGCCGCTCGCTAAGATCTCTCTATAAATTGGATCGGCGTCGGTGAAGCGCTTAAGAGTCGTCAGTTGGAAAGCGAGATTCGCCTTTGCACTGACATCATTCGGATCATTCTGAATCATACGCTGGTAGGCCGCAACTAAGCACTCGTGATCGGCCCCTCTCAGACACCGTTCATGAATTTTTTGAACCTCTTCGAGGTTAGCGATTGTTAAAGCGTAGGCCGGGTTGAAAGCCGCCAATATCGAATGGCGAGAGTAGTAAACTGTTCCGGCGACGGCTGCGGTGATCACCGCGACTAAACCCCAGCGAACAAAGGGGTTCGAAATCTTGGGCTTCATGTTCGCCTGTCCGCAGACTTCGCAAATTGCGGTTGCGCCATAAATGCGTTCGGCAGGGATGACACTCTTACAGAATTTGCAGATCATCTTGGTTCGACTTTCACTAATTTGATAATTCAAAAAACTCTATGATTTTTTCGGGAGACAGACGGTAGGGAGTTTCAAGGCCCTCATAAAAGCCCCAGTCGTTTATCAGCTCGGGAAGTATTCCTGAGAATGAAATGTGCTCGCCAGTTTTTTCACGAACGACAATGTAGTCGCTGTCGGTTACTGATGGTTTACGGCCAGGGCGGGTCAGTGGACTTTCCTGGTATCCCATCCACGTTACAGAATAAACCCAGTAAAGTTCGCCTCGAAAAAGAACTCGAACACCGTGGTTTTCAGAGACTCGTACCGTGTGATTCTTTGCGACGACAAACTCTTTGATACCAGCCTTTCGTTCGACCTTGTCTGACAGCGCTTCGACCCAGTGCTTTTTGCCGGCACCGTCATAAGCACGTCGAGCGCTTTTTTCTGCATTCATCAGCGCCATCAAAGGCTTGGCGAGTAGTTCATGGGTAAGCCCGCGACCTGTAACGTAATCGTTGTCGTCAGCTAGAACCTTGATAAGTGACTCACTTCGGCCGATGAAGCCCGCCACTGATAGCTGATAAGGACGCAGGCGCGCTTCAAGTTCGGCTACAGTGAGCCCATTAAGATGAGAAAGCTTTCGAATTTGAGCTGTCGAATTCGGACCGCCGATCATAAAATTTGCGGAGCTCTTATCGTCTTCGATCGTTCGCCTGTTCCAGGCCGATGTCCCGAAAGCTTCAAACTTCGGACTATTTTGTTGAGCGGTGTTATCCACCGACAGTCGCGTTTCAGGTTCAGGATTCGAATTTTCCAAAAACAGTTTTTCGGCATCGCCGGTGATGCGAAGTGACCGAGCTTGCCGATCGAACACGAGTGTTCCGTCGGCGACGGTTGTTTCGCACAAGCCCGTACATTTCTTAAGCCATTCAGCTAAACGGCTGCGAATTGTTTGAGGCTTAGCTGCAACGAACAGCCCTTGGCACTGTTTCGGACTTCCGTTGGAGGCAACAGAAGACGTCAATGCGTGCGCGCTTGATGTTCCGATTATGAATGCTGAAAGAACGAGGCCCGCTCTTAAAGGAAAGAAGGCCGTTCGCTGCATTTCTTCAGACTTCAAATTGCACCGGCCGGTGTGACGAATGGCTTGGCGGCGGCAATAAGAATTTCCTCGACTGAAAAGTTAAAGTAGCCTTTTTCGTAGTAGGCGACATGGCATCTTGTTTTTGCAAGGTGGGGCCGATTCTTTAAGATGCCGCGCACAGAGGTCGCGATGTGGCGGGCGCGACGCTGATCGCTCACAAAATCGTCAATGGCTTCGGGGCGCAACGTCGAAGCCTCGGGCACCGCTTGCTTATAGACATAGCCGGTCACAGCCATGGCATCGCAGAGCAGCGCTTCTTCTGTCTTTGGGTTTCCTAGCGCTGCTAGCGTCAGCATCGTTTCAATGTTTTGAATCGGTAGATCAACGAAGTTATGAACGGACTGCACAAAGGCTGCTTGAAAAATAGATTGCTGTTCTGCAGCCGGAAGTGTCGCAAGTTGGCTGCTAAGATGGCCTAAAATAGAGAAGCCGCCGGCTTGTTTGATTTTAAGCCCGTCCTTAAACTGGATGCTCAAACTTCGGGTCAGCCATTTAAAAAACTGATGCATACGATCGAAGCTTTGATCTGCGAGAGCCGCTTCGCTGACCTTTAAGAAGCTATCAGCCTGCTTCGAGTCATTCGCACTTAGAATCAGCGTTTTGCCATCTTGAAACTTAACGGTGGCGTAGGATTGCGAATGCTCTATTTTAAACAAATGAGAGGTACCATGCGCTGATAGGCTGAAGATAAATGTGGTTACGAAGAAAAACACTGAACTTGGAATCATGCTTCGCCGAACTCTGGAGACGAAAATTGTCATCACAGACAAATTTAAGTGTTTCATGACGCTCCAAGTGGCTACGGTGATCTGAGCTCAGCCTTTCGGTTGGGAACAACAAGATCGATGCCAAGCTTCGGTCATTACTCCGCGCCGGTTGTCTAGTCTGAGATTTCAATTTCGCTGAAGTCGATTGATCGACGCACCATAATAATCGGATTTGCAAACATTCCTGTTTGATATTGGCTTGCGGGTCGCATTGAGTTTTCCAACGCGCTCGCGTCCTTCGAATTCAAATCGCCGACGAAAACTTCATCACCACTTTTGAGATGCACGTTGATTTGAACCGAGTGTTGGCCTTTTGGTTCGTAGCGACCTAGATGTGATAGGCGTTGTGATGGCCCATGTTCAGCACTGGCTCGTGAATCTGGGAAATGCAAAAAAACGAATCCGCTTACATAGAACGGGTTGATCTCGGCAAACTGGCCCTTGGGGAAGGTCGGAATAGGCCAGGTACCAGAATTCAAAGCTACACTTTCATTAGCGAAACGTTGCTCGGACTCTCGTTGCCCCGTACGTAATTTCTTTGCACCATCGGGAGTCGTCCATGCAACGAGGGTCTCGAATCCCGATGGCACGGGTTCTTCGGCTTGCAGGTCTCTGATGTGCGCGGGGACGATCGGCAACTGTTTCATCGCTTCCGTCACGTTTAGAAGCCAGGCCGCAGCCCGACTCTCAACCTCGCGCAAGCTGATCGTCTTTGCGGTTCCGGGCATTGCTCTTTCGAGCGCCTTCAAGTAATTTTCTCGCGAGCTCTTGGCGGTGTCTGGAAGATCGTAGGCTAGTAAAAGCTCGTCGTTCCAAATCTGATCGGGATTCCATCTGCCTAGTGTCATGAGGCTGTTGTTCGAGTAGAGCCGCCCTTTAGTTCGAACATACACGCCGCCATCTTCGCCCGACACACCGATTTCCAAATCGAGCGGACCTATGAGGACTCGATGAGGCAGGCTCGAGTCTTTTACGACCTTACGCCCATCGACCGTCCTCATCGTTCTTCCCGTGGGCCGTAAATTGGTAATTCGAAAACCGGCTCCCTCTATTTGATAGATATTAGTAAGCCCGGCTTGGGATCTAAATATCTCAATCGTCAGGGGACCGATCTCCGGCACATCGAGTTGCGCGTAAGCTCTGTCTTGGATATCAAAACGGTAGGCATCAATTCGACGCGGAAGCCGACTTTGAATCGCGGAGATCAAATCGACCACGACTGGATCAATCAAATCGTAGCCACGCGTGGGCTTGAAAGCCTTGTCATTTGTCCCTTGAAAGCGGTCGCGTGCTCGTTGATCGACAATGATCTCTGGAAGCCCCGGATCTGTAATGACATCACCACGAACGGACCGGGTTGCGCTCGGCCTCTGCGGGCCAGACAGGGCCGCAATCTTTTCTTCGATGGTTTGCGGTCTTGATTTAAAAAGAAGTTCGCACCGGTCGCCACTGGCCCCTGCCATTGAGGAAAATAGCGTCGAAAAGATGATCAGCCTCACCCAAATATTTCTCATCATGAAAGCTCTCAATCGTTTTACAGGCCCAAGCTTCGACTTGGCTCCCAATGCATCGGCGGAGCGTCGACGAGTTCAACGGCAGTTCAAAATCGATGCCGATGACCGCTCCTCGATGCGGTTCTTCAATGAGTCAATATGGTCATGTTGTCGGGTTACAGTTTGGGCGTTCGACAATTGTTTTCAGCCAAAAGACTGCGGATGGACGCGAGCAATTTGCCGTCACCAGTTTCTGACGTCAGCGTGTCGCTGGGGGCAGCGCCACTTCTTTCATGAGACTCTTCGGCGTCGCGAAGAGCTTAGTCTTGCGACTCCATTGATCGATTTGAGGCCTCGATTAGGTCGTTACAAAACGGCTTCATTCCTCTGGGGCAAGACGTCTTGGCCTTTGTAATAATCGATTTCACTTCGGCCTCTTGGCCGGTCACGTCGGGCTGAATATTTGCGAAAATAAATTTATAAAATGTCGGATCTTTTTTCGAAATGGATTTGATTGCAGAAACCTGTTTCCAGTTTTTATCGAGAGATTCGACGATGACTGCAGAAATTCCCGACGCGATTCCTCCGTCCATGCAATGAGAATATTTGGCTCGAAATTCCGAGATCTGCTTAAACATGTTTTGTTTTGACTCATACTTAGGCACGGCATCGAGAGCTTTATCGCAGTTCTCTTTTGCGTGCGACTTCAACGTCACCAATGCCACAGCCACTACCAAGAGGGTCAATTTTAGATTCATAAGCTTCCTCGCTTCGGAAACGGTAGGTGAAGTGATCGCTGGAATCAACGAGACGATTGGGCTTTCAGAGTGACTTATGTCAAATTTTTAAAATGCTAATTCGTTGAAAAGCTCAGACAGGTTTTCGAGATACTGTGACTCCGAACTAACGGGTGGGGTATGACGATTCAATTCTTTGGCTGTTTGTTTCGATTGTTTCCGGTCGTTCTCGCGACCTTGCTGACCAGCACGGCAGAACTACGGGCTCAAACCTCTGCTGCACAGACCACTTTTGCCGGCAATGTTATGGCGCCTCTGGCCGTGGGTGACATCCGAGACCCTGACGCTGTTGGGTCTCAGGCGGAATGGTCGAAGTTTCGAAAACAGCTTCAGTTAATGAAAAATCTTGGCGTAGTCGCAGTCACAACCGACATATGGTGGGGTATTGTTGAAGGCAAAGGTGATGACCAATTTGACTGGCGCTATTACGACAAGCTTTCTGACGAAATCATTCGCGCGGGCTTAAAGTGGGTACCCATTCTGTCGTTTCATCAGTGTGGAGGAAACGTCGGTGACACGTGTGACATCCCAATCCCGGATTGGATTTGGACGAAACATATCGGAACAAGGGGAATCACATCGGCCGATGACTTAAAATATTTAAGTGAATCTGGGAATTTGAGTTTAGAGGTGGTTTCGGTTTGGGGGACATCTATTGTCATTGCAGACTATGCCGACGTGATGCGAGCGTTTCAGGCCCATTTTGCGGCGAAGGCAGGGGCGATCGCCGAAATTAATGTGAGTTTGGGGCCAGCTGGCGAACTTCGATATCCGTCGTACAATTCTCATGATTCCGATTCCGGGTATCCCACGCGGGGTCGCCTTCAATCCTATTCAAAGCTTGCTCGTAAAAGCTTCAACGACTTCATGGTGAAAAGACGTGGCTTCACTACAAGTGAATTCGAACCCCCTGTTCGAAGCGCCGGACCACCGCTTGCCGAAGACTTTTTCAATCTGAAACTTACCGCTTCTGAATTCGGGAAAGATTTTTTCGACTGGTACTCAGATTCGCTATTGGACCACGGCCGATTAGTCCTGACCGAGTCGATTCGTATCTTCAATTCCTCGAGCAGTGCGTTTAGGGGCATCGATATTGGGGCTAAAATTCCAGGTGTTCATTGGCGAATGGCGATCGATCGCAGTGCCGAGCTTTCTGCCGGTTTGATTCGCACAAGTCTTGGCGATCTAGGTGACCCTGCCCGAGGGCACGGATATCAATCGATTCTGCAGGTTTTTAAAGACCTTCAAGGCACTCCTGGCGCACCTCGTATTGTTGCGCACTTTACTTGTCTTGAGATGAGCAACGGCGACGGGGGGCCTTCAGTGGGCTCGATGGCCAAGGCGCTTGTATTCTGGGTTGCTGCCGAGGCCGCGCGGCTTGGTGTGCCCATCAAAGGCGAAAACGCACTTGCTGGAGGAGTTTACGATTCGTCTGCCTGGGACAACATGGAAAATGCGATTCAGTGGGCGAGCTACGAAGGTCTTACGGTTCTAAGGATGAACGATATTGCGAGTAGCCCGATAGGACAAACGCGGTTCAGGGAACTCATCCAGAAGAGAGCTCCCTAATATCGCTCGGAACCGCGGCCATCGCAGTAATAGATCGAAACGGTCTCGAGATCCGCTTTGTCGAGGCAAGCCGCAAGCATCGCAGACGACTGAATCTTGCCATCGTAACCGTAAAGATTGTCGATGATCAGAGCTGAATTGCGTTTCGAGACACGAAACCGACGGCGCATGTCTGAAATGTTGATGTCCAAAACCTGAACGGTCTTAACGCCAAGTTTTTCAATTGTCGACTTTGCGCCCGCGAGCACGTCGAGCGCCTGTATGGCCCGATGAACTTCGAGTGTTGGATAGGCTGGGACAATCACTGAAATTGCGATCGGTTCAAACGACTTTTGGACCTGCGCAAGCTTCACGATGTACCTGAAGTAGGGTGCTAGCTGCTGGTCGCTATACTCTGTCGGCAGCGTGTAAGATTCAGACCGTTGAGAAATCAAAAACGAGCCCATCTCATTTGCGTGAGTGATTCTTACGTTTTTAAATGGCATCTGAAGTATCGACTTTTTCAGTTTGCGAACCCGCGCGATGTCGTCTTTGACGATTTGTTCACGAGCTTTACCATATCCAAATAGTGCGCCGGTGCCGGCGTCGAGTTTTGTTCCGTTTGCTTGTTTTGTGAGTTTGTAATCCACATATGAAAGTCGAACCGCACGATTGAAATCGGAAATCTCGGCGTCCATGAGAAGACGAGTGTCATGAAGATAATCTTCGAGGTCCTGTTCGCGTGAAACAATGTACGGAACATGAATCAGATCATTTTTCGAACTGTGAAAAGCACGGTCGCCAATGACGATTTTGGCCGGCCGGTTCGGCCAGTCTTTGAACAGATCGAAGCTTCGATCGAGAACCTTGAGCGTGCCGGCGATGTCAGTGGTTTGGTATTCTCTTAAATAGCTCGAAGTTATTATTCCAGCACAGTCGATCTCGAGGGCAACGCCAATCGATCGATAATTTTCAAATACGGGCTCTTTCGCGATATCGCCTGGGCAAGAGGCGGTGGTCTCCGAAGCTTCGTCCGCTTCGTTTGGATTCTCCGCAGCACTCGACGCCGTCGTTGTCGCCGGCACTGTTGTTGGAACTGGTCGAGGCGCCTCGGTGGTCGCAGGTGCCTGAACCTTAGGGGCCGAGTTCGAGTCAGACCCTTTGCATCCCACAAGTAGACCAGCGAAAGCAAAGAACAGTGGCATGAATTGATTTTTCAAAGGCAGCTCCAAAAGTTAGGCGGCTTTCCGAATCGAAAGGTTGCACACCGTGTTCCACAAGTTTTGTTGATTCTGCGATGCCAGCAGCAAGCTAGAAGGCGAGGCTCGGGAGAGATCGAAAAATCTTCAACAACGTGCCGCAAAACGCAAATCTTCGGGCGGGGGCGGTGATACAGAAAAGTGTGATACTAAAATGATGGATGAAAACTAAGATTTGCAAACTGTGCTCTTCAGATAACATTGTGCTTTTTCGCATCCAGATCGAAAAAGGTGGCGCGTGGATTTTTGTCTGTGAACCGTGTTGCAACCTCGAAAAGACGAAAGCAAATTACCGTTTCGGCGGGACGTGGAAGGGGACTCGGCATTAGTTTGTCGAACTGAAGTTCAAATATGCCGAAACGAAACTCACCAAAAGATATCAAAAGCCTCGACGACCTCATCGATCTCGAAACCACCGTCGTTGACAAACGAATCGAGAAGCGAAAGCCGGAAAAGCGTAATCGCCGAGATCGGCACTACAACAAACTTTTTATCAAAACCGCCTTAAAAGATGGTTTGCCAGAAGTTTCAGAAGAACCTGCGGATGGACATGAGCTAAGTAAAGGCGACTGATCAATTCGTTTTTGCGACGCACCTTCTACAGCGGGCACAGGTTCTGCAGCCTTCGACGCGATATGACCTGCCGCTGGGCTTATTGGCGACAAACCTCACTCGCATTTCGAAACTGGAGTCCGAATGAAATATGTTTTTTTTCTGATCGTTACGGTGATGTCGTTAAGTGCCAGTTCGCGAGACCTTGTGTCTGATGGTGGTTTCGTGTACCCAGTTTTTTCCGGAACAGTCACGGCGACCGGGTTCGAACAACTTTGTCCGCGCGGTAACCAGATGCAAACCGCGAATGTAAAGTTCATTGCCGTCACGTCTGAAAACGGGGTCGTGATGAAGTATAAGGGTTTCGACAGAATCTTTGTCGTTGTAGGTGAACCGGTGTCCGAGACATCGATAATTGGCCATGTCATTTCAACTCGAACGGTGAGAACCGGAATAAATCTAGAGGTTCGAAGCTTGACTGGCGATATTCTCGCAACACCATCTGCTTGCTCGCAGAAGTAGATCGCGACCTTTAATTTGGTGCGACTGGTGACGTAATTCAGCATGTCGGACGACAAACGGCGCAAATCATCGGCGTACTTTGGTGAATCCGTTAAAGTCGATTTTCTTTGACTGACCGCAACTCCTTAACATTTGTGATTTTCCTAGCACCGTCTTAATTATAGACGCTTTTGGGCCATGCAATTCGAATGTGTCATTGGACTTGCTTCGTTGAGGGGCGGAGGCCTCAACTAGGTCAACTCGGTTGCTCGTTTGAAGGAGCTTTATGAAGCGAATAGTACTTAGCTTAATGATTCTGCTAGCGCAGGTGTCTACGGCCAAAGCAGCAGAGGCTCAAGGATCTGATGGCCTCGAGTTAAAACCGTTGATTCAAGACGGACGTCCTAAGGTTGGTATTCAGCACGGCGTCGGCTTCCTAACGTTCACGGCATCTGTGCGAAGTTCTGACCTAACAAAGGAATCTGCCGCAAAAGTCTATGCTCGGTTTGTCGAGCAAGTTTCGACCAAATCCTTCTCGGATGTCATTTGGCAAAGGAGCATCGTAGCAAATGTGCCGGCGGGATCGACTTACGTTGTGCTCGCAGACTTAAGGGGTTTTGAGGCCAACGCCGTGATCGCGAAATTGAATACGATGACGCTCGCGCTGACGATTCTTCAAAGTAACGGTGCCGAAAAAACGCTTTACCTCGATCTCGGGTCAATGTGCGTAAGCCACCCAGGCGCGTTCTTGAATCTCGATACCGGTTTATCGGGCTGCCGATAGAAGAGAAGATGTGTCTATGAAACATAAAACTTTTTGGCTTGCTGTCATCATTGCAAATGTTTTGATCGAGATAATCTTCGTACTTCTCGATCCCGAATTCTTAATCAAAATTCCAGCAGATCACCTCAAGTACTGCGTGGCTGCAACGATCATCGTAGTTTTGACGATGGGTACTGTCTTGAATCCTCCTGAGAAAACGCATCAAGCTGTTATTCTATCTATTGCGATATGGATGCTGATTCCATTTGTCGCAACTCTTCTAAGCGTCCGCACAGGAGGCGCGACTGATAGCGCGACGAGCGGCGATTTTCTACGACTGGTTGGAACGACCCTGATGGCAGGCGTTGTTGCGACGACTCTCTTTGTTTTGCACTTCCTATATTTCGCTGTGTTTGTTTTAGCGAACGGACTTCTATTTTGGTGTTGGCAGACCTATCGACGAAGATCGAGCCAGGTCGAGTGACTCGACTTGAGACGCAACGACGGTCGTAATTTGAGACGCCTGGTTAACATCCCTTAAGATTTCGGTCGAGTTCACTCTCGCGTAACCCGCCGCTAAAACCGATAGTAAATTCGGAGGCGGAATGTCGACAGAGATGCTTTTTTTGGCTGGTGGTCTGTTTGTAGTCGTTGCTCTGATGTACAACTCACTCATCTCGAAGAAAAACGAGATCGAGAATGCGGTCGGGGGCGTGCACGCATTTCTTAAGAAGCGGTCGGACTTGATTCCAAGTCTCGTTGCGACCGTTAAGCAGTATGCCCAGCACGAATCGAAGCTTTTAACTGAGCTCACGGAAGCTCGCACTGCGGTTCAAAGAGGGCTTAGCGACGACGGCGCGATGCAGGCCAGTGACTCGATGATGTCACAAATGCTTGGCCGCGTGATCGCGGTAGCCGAGAACTATCCAGAACTAAAAGCCAACGAGAACTTTTTAAGTCTTCAGGGCTCGCTCAATGAAATTGAAGGTCAATTGTCGGCGGCCCGTCGCACTTACAATGCGGCCGTCGTAAACTATAATAATGCCGTCGAAGGTATTCCAACCGTCTTGATTGCGTCAGTTTTGGGCTACAAGCGCAAAGCCGTTTTTCAAGTGACAGAAGCTGAAGCTCAGAAGCCAGATATTGCAAAACTTTTTGGCCAGGCAGGCTAGTTCAGTGCCGACCCTACAAGAGCTTCAAGCGAGAACGAGTACCGTCGCAGAGTTTGCTCAATCAGTGCTTTGGCCAATGGTTGATTCATTTGAATCCGAGTACAAGCTTGATTCGTCGCAATTGAAGGCCAAAGCGATAGTTTCAATTCCGCTACTTGCTGGCGGCTGGGCTTTACAGCTCTTCGTGAAAAATAGTGGTGCTTCAACGAATCTTTTGAAATTTCTTGGTATGGCCGCGTTCGTTGCATGTGCGGCGGGTGCTGTCATTTTGCTGATCGAACTGATTCCTTTTTTGAAGCAAGTGAAGCGGCGCGCGGTTGCACTTTCGAAACTAAAAGCGAGTGTCAAACAGAAAACGGTTGGTTACTTAGACCCAAGCTTTATCTTCGAAGCCAGCGTTCCATTTCCAAAGCACATTTATGATTCGTGCGGTCTATTTGATTCGGATTACGATGTCGCCACGGCCGAAGATCGGTGTCGGGGCAAGGTTGGCGAAACAGCTTTCGAAGTGTTTGAACTGAAGACGATGAAGGTCAAGAAGTCGAAAGACTCAAAAGGTAACACGACCACAACCTACATTCGGGTCTTTAAAGGCCTGATGTTGATCGCCGATGCAAACAAGAACTTTAACGGTCACACAGCTGTTGGTACTGATCGAAACGAAAAGAAATTTGGTTTTCTCGCGCGGCAGGGGCAACGGCTGATGAGTTCGATGAGTCATTTGAAACTCGTCGAACTCGAAAGCCCTGATTTTGAATCGCATTTCAAGGTTCGTTCGACCGATGCGATCGAAGCACGCTATCTGCTTACACCGCTTTTCATGGAAAGCCTCTTGGCTCTTAAAAAGAAGTCGGCCGTTGATATACAGGTCGCCTTTCAAAATTCGAAAGTGATCGTCACAATTCCACGCGAACAGGACTTTATGGAGTTTCAAAACGGAATCGATGATTTGACCCGTTCGGTTGAGTTGATGTTGCAACAATTGACTGACGTGCTTGGTGTTATTGATGATTTGGATCTCAACAATCGAACTTATAACAAGATCTCTAGAACAGCGGGGGTGTCGTAGTGACAGCGTTTCGATTGATAGGTGTTGTGGGCATCGCGGCGCTGACTGTCTTAGGTTTGCTGTTTGTAACTGGAATCCTCAGTGGCGATTTTCTGGTTGCTCATTCCGTGAAGCTAGCCGCTATTCTTGGCGTCTTGATTGTCGCGATATTTGCATTTAAAGGGCTCGCAAAAAGTCGAGGTCCTAGCGAGACTGAAAAGCCACCGATTCTGTAGCGGACGCAAATCGGACTAGAGTTCAAACGATAGTCCAAGAGATCCAGTCAGACCTTGAACGTGGGAGTTGGCGTCGCTCGGCGTTGTTCCATAAAATGCTGTGAAGTCGACAACGAATGCGGTCGTGTTTGTCAATTCTGAAGTGCCGCCGAAGCCTGCGACTGCTAAGACATCATTTTTTGGAAGAACCACTGGGTTCGATCGGCCGTCTTTTAGAATGACCTCTCGGTTCGACTGACGGACAACCATGACTGGAATCGCACCAACTTTGACAAAGAAACTCGCCAGTGGTCGCTCGATATAATTGTACTTTATAATGAGCGGTACGCCGACATATTGAACGTTCACGAGCGCGCGGTGCGTACCGTTTTCGTCTTTACTGCCTGCCGCGTAGGGAGCATTCAGAAACGTAGCGCCCGTTTCAAAGGAAATCGAGTTTTGCCCGTAGGCCAAAAGGATGTTGCCCGAAATACCGGTCAAATTTTGGTTGTCGTTTTCAAAATTCTTTTCGCCGATATACAGGCCAGCCCCTCCCAAGAATGAAAGTCGAAACGGACTCGGCATTCTTCGAAATTGGTCGGGGTCAAACGCGCGTCGTGATCGCGCCTTTAAGGTTGCGCTGGGGGTCGATGCTTCCGGGCCAGACGCGCCAGAACTGGCCGCCGTGTCTGACACCGCGGGCTTAACGAACGCTAGGCAAACGAGGCTTAAAAGAAGCGAAGGATATTTCATCAGGCGACCTTCCTGTTTTGGTGTACCGGAAGTGATGTACCGATATTTGTGACACGGCAACTTCTAAGCGTGGGCCAGCGGCTTCTTTCGTGCTCGGGGCGGTAAATCTTTCGTGACTGCCTTGCAGAACGTCAGCAGTGTAGGCCAGAACCTTAGAGGTGGTCGTGAAAGTCTCGCGCGTCTTACATGCCGGCTATATTTTTGAGTATTCAGGACGAAGTATTCTTTTTGACCCGATATTCGAGTCACCGTTTAGTTCGAATTGCGAATCATTTCCCAGCATCGTCTTTGACACCGCTCAGATTCGCAATTTGAAATTCGATGCCGTCTTTATATCGCATTACCACGATGATCATTGCTCGTTCGAAAGCTTAGCGCTTATCAACAGATTGACGCCAATTTACATGTTCTGCATCCACGACGAGATGATTGAGCTGATTAGAGAACTTGGTTTTAGAGACGTTTACTCAATTCGCCTCGGCACTTCGATTGACGTCGGCGAATTCAAAGTTTCAATTTACCGCGCTCTGGACGTTGCGGTTGATTCGATCTTCAAAATTGAGGCGGGTGACATTCGCGTGTTAAATGTTGTCGACTCGTGGATCGAACCCGAGGTGGTCAAAGAACTCGCGCACCAGGGTCCCTGGGACCTCGTTCTTTGGCCGTTTCAAACGATGCGAGAAATCGAAGTTTTGTGTCCCGGGCAAAGCCAGCTCGATTCGCGTCAGTCGAACCAGAGCGAGATCCCCGACGAGTGGGGCGAGCAGCTTCAGGCTCTTCAGCCTAGATTTGTTGTACCTAGTTCGTGTCAGTTTCGTTTCGAAGAGTGGTCTTGGTATAACGAAGTATTTTTTCCGATCTCGTACGAAATGTTCGAGCGATACATAAATTTAGTTCTCCCGTCATCCCAGATGGTTCGTCTAGATCCGGGTGACTCGATTATGCTCGACAATTTAGGTATTCGGCCGGGGGCGGCGCTTCAATGGATAAAGCGGCTTGATGCAAAGACGAACGATTATAATTTTACGCCTGAACGGATGATTCCGACGACGGCGTGGGTCGCGCAAAATTTCCCACCACTTTCAGAGCTACAGCATCAAACTCTGAAAAGGTTCTGCGAGAATGAAATTCTAGAGCGATTTTCGAAAATTGAAATTGATGAAAGTTCCTATTTTTTTGCTCAAGGTGACGTACCGGCGATATGGAGGCTTTTGCTCTTTGATAGCTGTGGCCGGGGACAACAGTTGTTTTATACGATCCAACGGCGAACGATGCGGCGACTTGAGGACGGCGCACTCGATCGAGATGAGCACTCTGGGTGGTCGACCGAACTTGCGGCGTACAAACTTTGGTCAGCTCTTGAAGAAGGCGAGCAATTGACGTCACTTTATCTTCGAATTAAGCCGGTTGAAGGCGTCGATGTGAACCCGATGGACGATCCTCTTCTACAATGTTTATACACGAACAAGTTTGCTGAGTATCAGAAAGCCCAGCTTCGTCGTATCAAGCGAAGGGAACAAAGTGAGCAATAGAGTTTCTGCCGAGCGAAATGGAAAATCAGCTGAAGGCTTTCAATCGAATAAATTGATGCGCCTAATGAATTCTATAAGCGACCGAGATCAGCTTTGGTCACCGTATTTATATTTGCGGCCTCAGCCGCATGAGGCGATCTCGTTTGCGCATGCCGGTAAGATCGCTTTATATTTTGGCCTTAGCTACGGCGCTGTGTACGACATCCTCACAGTACTGGTAAAACCAGAAATCAACGTGCTTCATTTGTTGTTGGTTCCGATTCTCGCCGTGCCTCTTTATGGGATCGTTTTTGGGATTTTCTTTATCTGGCCATGGAATCTTCGAGCAAGCGAGCTTCGTCGCCGAAGTAATTCAGATGATCAGGCCGTGCCAACGGTTAAGGACGAAAATTAAGTTTTCAAAGCCGTTTTAAGAGCTGATCATTTGGCATGGCTGGATTGACCAGAACAGACGTGCAGGATGTCATAAACCGTTGGAAAATCGAAGTCGAAGTTGATCCAACGGCGAGATCCGGTCGTTCGGTGGCTGTCTACGGTTACCTTCCGACGGGCATCAGAATTCTGCTTGTTATCGCGAACGAAGAACGGCGAATGAGATATGTCGATGAAGTCATCGATGAGTACTTGCGTGAGGTTGACCCCGTTCTCGCGGCTGCGCTTCTCGAAGATATCGATGCTCTCATGGCGGTTCTAGATGAAATTGAAAGTTACCGGTTAGGACCATATGGAGAAAGTGAATCATGAAATTGACGAAAGTGCGTCCGAGGAAAAGTGAAAGTGTGCCGATTGTCGCCGAACTCGGTGGCTTGGCAGTGACGTTTCGTCAAACGCGTATCAATCTTGGCTTTGACATGGCCACGGTCGCCCAAGAGGCGTCGGTCTCGCTCGAGACTGTTCATCGCTTAGAGAGCGAACCCGAACTCGTACCTCTTCAAGACTTGTACGCAGTATCGAATGTTTTAAATCTTGATCCTGGCGTGGTGCTTAGCTTATTGCATTCGGCAATGCGGTGAATATGGATATCAGACGAAAACTCTTTGTCATGCGCCCCCTGGATCCGGCATCAGGCACCGGTTTTGAAAAAATCGTGCGAGACCTGTCGTCACTTTCGCCCGAGGTCATTAATCCTACTGGTGCCGAGCAGATCATAGCACTTGATGGTCACGTCGTGGTGATTCCGGTCGGTTCTTGGCCCGATGGTGTTCTAGCCGGGCTCACTCGCTGTGCAGATTTACTCGCGGTCGGAATTGTGAAGCCAAATGATGACATTGATCGTGTCCGCCTTTGGTATCATTTAGGCGCCCAGCTGGTTGTTGATTCTGAAGTTTCAACCGCGGTCCTAAAAGCTGCGCTCGAACGACTGCTCGAAGTCGAATCGGAAAGTTGGAGACCTAAGCTGACGCGTCGAGAGTCGATGATCTTTGAGGTGCTCAGGCGGAACGGACCAGCTGGACTCAGTCGGGCCGAGATCTCGAAGCAGGTCTGGAGCAACGTTTCGGTCCACGAAAAGACCATCGATGTCCACGTGTTCAATTTGCGCAGAAAACTTAATAGTACGAGGTATCGTATTGCGTGCATCGAACAGCGTTTTATTCTCATTGAGGCGGCGCGGGCGCCCGAGGTTGAATCTGAAACGAATGCTAAGCCTCAAGACCAGACTGGCGCAGTGCCGCAAGTCGCCCCGATCTCGACCGGAACCTTTTCAGCAAACTTGAACGACCTCGGCAATTCCTGAGTGGTCGCGGAAGTCTTGATTGACGAGCGGTTGCTCTGCGCGAGATATCCTACGGTTTATTATGGGAAAGTTATTTTTGCCAGTCGATCAAGCTTGGAAGCCCGAAGAACTCGAGACAAAGTTTCGCTTGAGTCTCGAGTCGTTTTCATTGTTCGCGGCACGATTTACACTTGAGATCGAACCCCATTGTGAACAGACATGGATCAAGTTTCGATCGTTGGATAGTGTCGCGCAGCAGGCGGCGTACGACAGTTTCATGGCCTACTTCAACCTGTGTGTAGCGGCGGCCGAGAGTGGAGTTGCAATGAACGACGATCGGTCACTTGCATGGTGGGCCGTACAAAAGTTCGGCCTGCGACCGTGTTCCGACTTCTTCGATAAACTTGAGCATGATCAAGTGCTGGAGCTTTATAACCGTAGTTTCGTTCAGATATTCCGAAATTGGGCGTTTTTTAAGATTTCAAGTTACTCGATGGGCGATCTGTTTGTGCATCCGTGGCCAGAGCTTTACGTGCGCGATGAAGCCGTGACGAATAATCTCATCGCCTATGCGACGCACGTACTTTCGGGCTCGCAAAAATCGACGTTGATCTGCGAGTCGCCTCGGCACATCGTGACCGAGTCGCTGTCGAAGGATCGCAACGTTCTTGAGATGGAGATGAAGTTCGCATCCCCGCTCTTTGATCAGGATGGCCAAGTCGCCGCATTTTTCGCCATTTCATCGGTTCGAAAAATCGGTCGAAATTCTTCGGTTCATCATTTCGATACGCCCATTCTTGACCTTGTTTAAGAGGCGACCCTAAGGTTTGAGGCTTCTGATTTGATTCTCTTGAGAACGCTGAAGTACAGCTCGCAGCTCTGTTCAAAGTTTTGGCTGATCAATGCGAGGCTGTCACCTGAGAGGTCTTTGATTGCGTCCATAGCTTTCTCAAGATGCTCGATGTCTTCTTCAGAGTGAAGCTTTAGAAACACGCCAGCCGATGCACCGTGCGCTTTGATGACACGTGCATGGGCAGCCCCGCATGTGCGAACGGCGGCTCCCTCAAGAGCTAAAATCCATCCGAGAAAAGGCACGGCGCCGTGGTAATTGAGCCAGTAGTATTGATTTTGGTAGAACAGCGCCGTTTCGGGCATTTCGCGAAACTGGGAAATTGAAAACCCGAGTTTCTTAAGGTCGTTCAACACTAGTTTTTCGTGGCCTTTTTCTTCAGAGAGATGGTCAACAAAGCGACGATGAAGCGATGGTGTCGAAAGACTGGCGCGCGCAGCACCATGCGCCAGCAGTCTCGTCGAGTGACAGACGTAATAATACGTGTGAGCACACCATTTCGCATAAGATTGTTTGTCTTCCCATTGAAAATCGGTCATGAGCTCTTCGAACTCAGACATCTTTTTCTGAAATTCGTTCTGAAATGTCGCGATGGTGATTTCTTTCACGCAGTCTCCCTTAAAAGTTGTTCGAAGTGTTTAGCCGGCGTACCGAAATGCTTTGCTCGGTCGCGGATTTCCGGTGATGTCGATCGTTGTTTTTTTGGTCCACAGATCGATCGTCAAGTTGTGAGCAACGCGATCTGGATGCGTCCGATCGGTTTCCTTCATGAAGCCGACGATTTCGCAGACGAGATTTCCGCGCCGAGCTTCTTTTTCGAGTGTGAAACCGCCGATATTGTGTGCGATTTGATCAACCTTGTTTTGAATGCGAGCCACTCCGACCGCGGCATCACAGTTCAGTTCATCGCGAATCGAAAGACCAAGTTCTCCCAGAACCGCTCCGAGGGAAAAACCAAGAGTCGATTTTCGCCACTCGGGAAGAACGGTCATGAACTCGTAAGACATCACGTTTCGGACTCCACGATGAACCAGTTTTTCGCTTGTCGCCTTTGTGAAAATCGAGAAATACGAGTGATCCTTTACCCACGACGGCTGAAGCGGGTACACCGTTGCTAGGTAGAAGGCCACAATCTTCTGCCCATGAAGAATGACGGGAATGAGATCGCACCGAAAGAAGGCGTCGGCGCTGAATGCGCCAGGGCTTCCCACTTCAGCAAAGATCTGAGTCCAAGTTTCTTTCCACTTCGAATACACGTCTTCGTAAAGTTCAGAATAGCGCCCGCCAGGAAGACACTTTCCTGGGAGTAAAACGAGTTCAAATTCCTTTTCATGTTCATTTTTGGTTTCATTTTTCATACGGGTACAGTTTCGGCATTCACCTAAAATTCATAAATTTAATTTTTGAATTTCAGATCTCTTGTAGATGTCCCGAAGGAGACATCGAAGCGTCGTTCGAGTTGCAAGTTGGGACGCGCGACCTTCAGATAGTTTCTTAACTTTTCTAAAGAGGGCGGAGAAAATGCTAACAAGGTTTTGTACAGACCAAAACTACCTTTCAAAGTATCACGAACGCATGGCTTTGCTGCTTTTTGCGATCAATACCGTTTTATTCATTGTCCGCGATTTCTCTTTCAGCGACGTCGTGTGGTATCTACCGTGCTTTTTTCTAGTTCTTTCGCCGCAGGTCACATTTGTCTTTGCAGGTTGGATCTTCGCGGCTGCATTGGGTCTATATTTTGATCGTTTTGAACAGGTGCATTTTCTTGGTGCGCTTGCGGGAATTTTAATTACATTTCCCGCCACGGCGCTCCTTCACGGGGCAAGCCATGGAAGCTTAAGGCCGCGTCGGCTGAATCGCCCGGTTGGAGAACTGATGGGTCTATTTCAGCTGTACGGCTTTCCAGATTGGAAAGTACTCCATGTGATTCATCATGCTCATTCGGATGACCCCGATCGTGATCCTCATCCGCCGCTGGCAAAGACGTATTGGAATTTCTTAAACGGAATGCGCGATACCGCGGCCGCCGCGTTCATAAAATACTATGTCAAACAGTTTGGTGCGACACCTGACGTCGCCAGATCGGTGCGACGCTTTTCGAGATCTGCGAAGTTGGACACGTTGATGAAACTGGGGTTCTGGTTTTTGCTCTTGGGGCCAAGTTATTTTTCGGCGTTTTATCTGACTTCGATCGTTTTTAAAATGGTTCACTACGCGTGGTTCAATTTTGCGACTCATCGTCCTCGAGAAGGGGTTCTGAATCTGAACCACGGTCTTTATTCTCTCGTGAACGCCGTGTCGTTCGGCCTTTACTACCACAAAAATCATCACCGCGTGCCCACGGTGCTGGATCCTCGCCGGGTGGTGAACGAGGCAACTGCTCAGCATGTTGCTTGAGTCGGTCTTGCGCGCACCATCGAATCGAAATGGATGGAAAACCTGACAGTTCGGAAACGCCCTCAAACCTTACAGTTCGACGGTCAACTGAGGACCGCTTTGGGCTTAAGATCGCCGTATTTCTGCGGTTTACCTTTCACGCCCGGTCGAGCCGACCAGTGGTGGGCGCAATTTTTCGAACACGTACACGCGGTTTCGGCGGCCTTTTTGTTGTAGCACTCATCGCAAAGAACGGCAGGTCCATCGCAACGCACGCAAAAAATTTGATGGTCGGCCGCTTGCCCGCAGTGAGGGCATGCCGAGAACTTGCGGCTGGCGCGACCGTCACCATCGACCGCGATGCGGTGGTCGAAGACAAAACATTCACCCTTCCACAAAGATCCTTCAGGCGTTTCGGGCCGGAGAGCTGTTTCCGAGACAGGAAACTTGGTGATGTAGTTCAAGATTCCGCCGTCGAGCTGATAGACGTTTTCGAAACCTTTTTCTTCCATCGCGAGAATCGCTTTTTCGCAGCGGATGCCACCCGTGCAGAAGATGTAGGTCGGCTTCGATTTGTCCGCTTCGCCCGATTTAATTTTTTGATCAAGCCAATCCGGGAATTCCGAAAATTCCTCGATGTCCGGCGTGTGCGCATTTTTGAACGAACCGATCGAAGATTCATAAGCATTTCTTGTATCGATAATCACGGCGTCGGGACTCTGGATCTGCTGATGCCAGTCTTCGGGAGAAAGGTGCGAAGGGCGCGAAGCTGCACGTCGTGGTCCTATCGGGGCAAGGTCGGGCCGAAGA
>JALHOI010000007.1 GCA_022843085.1 Pseudobdellovibrionaceae bacterium | reverse complement strand
GGGGTCGACGATGGTCGAAGCGAGTCGGCCCGTGGTTTTAGAGGCCTGCTGCCGACCCTGTTGACCGGCTCGGCGGCGATTTCGCTTCTTGTCGGGCTTTCGATTTGGCTAACGCGCGACTTTCGGTTCGGCCTTCAGCTGGCGGCGGGCTTTGTTCTTGCGGCGGTCACCATTCATCTTTCGGGTATCATCGTTTTTCGTTTCATTTCTGGCGCTTTTGCCAAGGCGAGCGGCCGATTTGGTTCGTTGTTGAGGTTGGCGTCGACGCAGCTTTCGCGCGCCCGTTTTGCTGTGCGCTTATCGTTTCTGGCTGTGGGGCTGTCGGCGTTTGTCGCAAGCGCGATTGGCCAGATCATGGTTTCGCTGGCCGAAGAGTTGCGCGAGGGATCTGAACTTCAGAAGGCTCCAGACTTTTTTCTGTTTAATATACCAGAAAGCGATCTCGCGCCGCTTCAAGCGATGCTTGTAAAAGAGAATACGACACTCGACTACGTCTCGCCGATGATTCTTGCGAGGTTCGAGCAAATCAACGGTCGGCCGGTTGAAGACGATCGATTTCAAAGGTTTCCGGTTCGAATCACGTGGCGCGAAAAGCCTATTCCGAACGAAACTATCATTGATGGCCCTGAACTGCCGCCAAAATTTGATGGCGCCGCGGGTTCGACTCCTCTCATCAGCATCGAAACTCGTTTTGCCGATCGCAACGCGCTTTCAATTGGCGACAAGCTTTCATTTGATGTCCAAGGTGTTCCCATCGACGGCGTCATCGGCAACGTTCGACGTGTACGTTGGACTGATTTCAATCCTGGTTTTTTTATCTCGTTTCAAAGCGGCGTTCTTGAAGATGCACCAAAAACATGGCTGGGAAATGTTCACGTCACGGATCGTGCAAGTCGTGCCCGCGTACAAAGCGACATTGTCCGCTCGTTTCCTGATTTGTCAGTCATTGATATCAGTCAGACAATCGAACGTGTTGTGCGCCTCATGAAGGCCATTCTGGGGCCTGCCGAGCAGGCTGCATGGCTGTCGACCGTGTTTTCGGTTTTGGTCCTGATCACGATTGTGTGGCATTCGACTCAGTCGAGGGCCAGCGAGATGAATCTCTTTCGAATTCTTGGGGCCGAACCGCAACGCGTTAAATCGCTCTACCGGCTCGAATTTGGCTTGGCGGCCGGTCTCGGGTCGTTCGTCGGAGCCCTCAGCGGTGCTGGTCTCGCTTGGTTCGTATCCGTTCGGTTCCTTGATCTTCCGTTTCAACTTGATCTCGTTCGCCTGCTGCTTACGTTCGTGGCTGGAGCCGCGCTCGGTACAGCTTTGGGAACTTGGCTTTATGGTCGTGTTTCACGAGGGCTTGGATTCAATCGGCGGGTCGTGTAAGAAACAACTGTGAGGTAGTTAAAGATGTCAGAAGCCCCCGGCCACTTCTTAAAAGATTATTTTTCGAATCAGCTCTCGGACCGCGAAAAATCAGTTCTGCCGGTCGTCGTGGTCCTGTTGGTTGTGGCAGCGGTTCTTCGAACCCAGCCACACATAGCAAACGTGACACCCTTTTTCGCAATTTCGATTCTGGTCGGTTTTTTGCTTGGCCCGAATCGTGTCGTGTTGGCCGGTGTGCTTTCGGCGGTCGCGATGTTGGCTGGCGATTTGGTCATCGGCCTTCACTGGACGATGATTTTTGTCTACGCCGGAATGGCGATCGCGACGATCTTCGGCGCACTGGGCTCAAACTCTATCATCACGCAGCGCAGCTGGGTCCGCCGAATCGTTGCCACCTTCACAGTGACCGGGCTTGCGAGTACCTCGTTTTTCATCGTCAGCAATTTGGGAGTTTGGCTGGTGGGTGCCCTCTACCCGCGCACGATTGAAGGCCTCATCACATGCTTCACTCTCGCGATTCCGTTTTTCACAAACAGTCTGACAGCAGATTTGTTTTTCGGAACTGTCTTTATTACGGTCGCTCTTCGAATCCTAAATCAAACGGCGGCGACGCCTGAAACAGAAACGTCGCTTGTGAAGCAGGTCCATGGCCGATAAGTCTGATCAGTGGCAGCAAAATGTTCCCGGCAAGTTTTACGTCGATAAGACATGCATCGCGTGTGATGCGTGTTGTATCGCGGCTCCAGACAATTTCAAAATGCACGAAGATGATGGTCACGCTTACTTGTCGAAGCAGCCTGGCTCGCCCGAAGAAGAGAGCCAGTGTAAGGAAGCGATGGAGGGCTGCCCGGTCGAAGCCATCGGTGAAGACGGTGTTTAGCTAAGCGGCGAATCGGGGTCGGTCTGAATTTAGGTTTTTGTTTTCAAACTTCAGCAAGGCGGACCCCATGATCTCAGCGGCACTTTGGATCTCATCAGAAGAAGCAAAAGTTTTTAAGTTTAACCCAGGCGGCGTTGAGATCCATCACATGATGGCCGATCACGTGAAACACAAAGCTGAAACTGACGGCAAAAACCATTTGAAGCGCGAAGGCGATTCTGAAAAGTTCTTTCACGAGGTTGGAGCTTACTTAGCGAAAGACAGCGCCGCACGATGGCTGGTCGTCGGTGCCGGTGTGGCAAAAACACAGTTCAAACATCACTTCGAAAAGCATCACGCGCACGACGCTGAAAAGATCGTCGGCGTGGAAGCCATAGACAAGTCAACAGACGGCGAAATTCAAAATTTTGCGCACGATTTTTTTAAGAAGCACCCGACAACTTTAAGCTAGTGTCGACCGGCGCCGCGCAGTCTTCGAATCAAGTTTCGGGTGAAATATTGATCGTCGTCTGCGTTGGAAACGGAATATCGATACCGTTCGCGCGAAATGCCAGGTTGAGAGCTCGGTAGATTTCGCTTTTGACGCCGACGGCGCTTTCGGTTTGTGTCCAGACATGAATTTCAAAATCGATCGATGAGGCTCCGAACCCCCTCATATTGACTTCGGGTAGGGGATTTCGAAGAGCTAACGGGTGCCCGCTGAGGGTCGAGCGAATTATTTTTTCGACCAGCTGTAAGTCCGACGCGTAATTCACGCCGACTTCAAGATCAAGGCGTCGAATTGGGAAAAACGAGAAATTGACGATGTTCGATTTCACCAGAGTTTCATTCGGTATGCGAACCATCAGATTGGTGAATGTACGAATTTTTGTCGAGAGCAGATCAATCGCCATCACTTCGCCGCGAATGTCGCCAACCGTGATGGTGTTGCCGACGACAAACGGGCGCTCGATCATTAAGAAAATACCGCTAATGAGGTTCGAAGCTGAGGTCTGCGCTGCGAAGCCGATCGCGACGGTTAATACACCCGCGGCACCAAGTAGAACTTTGAGGTCAAAACCTAAAGTATCGAGCGAAGCGGTAATCGCGAGTATCACGATTCCGTAGTATCCAACCTTCTCGAAAAGCATGCGCTGCTGTAATTCGAGTTTCTTTGCGCGGCCAATGGCTCGGCGGGCCCTGCGGGCTAGAAAAAAACCGACAAGAAGAATGAGAATTGCGGTCAGAAGGTTGAATGCGTGTTCGCGCGTGAAGATGCTGCTGAGTTCCTGAAACCATTCGCGAAAAATCATCCGCGCTCCTTAAACAGATTTTCGACGCTCGTTCCGATCGTCGAGCGAAAATTTGCGAGCCCCTTCATCGCTGCAGATTCGAGAGGTCCTTGGCGGGCATGCGAGACAAGTGTCGGCGACCCGGCCTCTCGCGGAAACGTGCGTTCGGTTTGTGAACCCGTGGTAATTCCGCCGTCGCTTGCATTTGCATCGAGTAAAATGGAATCGCACCAGAAGCCTGTCTGAGGCGAGTGAAAAAGCGAGAGGCGCGACGTCGGAATCAAAAGTCGGTCGACGAAGACCGAATCAGACCCTCGATTAACGACTGCGACAGAAACGCACGCGACATCGAGGCGCGGTTCGAGCTGGCTCCAGCGCTCGATTCGCGCGGGTGTGTCGGTCGTCAGCGCAAGCTCACCGTTGAGTGGTGTTGTACCGCCCCAGGTTCGGATCATTGGGACAAGCGGAATTTCCAAAGCTTCGCGAGAGGCATTTTGACCCGAAACAGTTTCGACGCGAAGGCCGAGTGGGATTTGAAAGCCGATGATTAGCTTTTCTCCGGGGTCTAAAACGGCGGCGGCTTCGAGGGACATCACAAGCGACTCTTCAGGTAGGGTTGGTGAGAAGATGAGATCTTCGTTTGCATTCGCCGCTGGAATTGTGACCGAGTTAACCTTGGCCGGAAAGTGGGGTGAGATGGCTGAAGCGGGTTGAGGATGGGCCAAAAACTGTTCGATTTGTTCTCGCGAAAGGCCGACTGCACGCGATGCTGATACCGAACGCGGGGCCGAAACAGCGGCGGGAACATTAGTTTCGGTTTTTGCGACGTGTCGCCAGTGCAGGCGCCATGAGGTTTCGAGGTGTTCGACCAGGATTTCAAGATTGCCAATTGACCACAGGTCAGTTCGATCGGCAGAAAGTCGGTGGCGGCCCCACCACGTTGCGATTTCGGACAATTGTGCCATCACAGCAGGTGACGCTATCAATAACACGCGGTTAGAGTAAAGAGGCGAAAGGAACTTAAACTTCGAATGGCTAAAACTACGACCCGCAGCAAAGCGAGCGCGACGAGCACATCGAAAAAAGTGACTCGAAAAAAAGTTCGTGCAACATCGCCGAAAGAGCGTCGAGGTGGCGCGCGCGAAGACGGCGGCGATGACGCGGCCTCAGAAGTCGTCAACCGCAAAGGCGCGCCTCAAGAGTTTCTGAATCGTGAAGTCGCGTGGCTTGAGTTCAATAATCGTGTTTTGAGCGAAGCGATTGATCCTCGCACACCGCTGCTCGAGCGCGTTCGGTTTCACGGAATTTTCACATCCAACCTCGATGAGTTCTTCATGAAGCGAGTCGGAGGTTTGAAACTGCAGGTGCAGGTTCAGTCGAGTCGACGAGCCGGTGGACTTTCGGCGGCCGAACAGCTTGAAGCGATTCGCAAAATGGTGCTGGATCAGCAGAAGCGCCAGTCTGATTCTTACAATCGCGTGCTTCGCCCTGAGCTTGCAAAAAATGGCGTTGAACTTCTGAACTGGAAAGATCTGAGTTCCGGAGAGCGGGCCCAGGCCACTCAATATTTTCGTCAGAATGTTTTTCCAGTTCTGACTCCGTTAGCCGTTGACCCTGGTTTACCGTTTCCGTTCATTTCATCACTCTCGGTCAGTTTTGGTGTCACGTTGCGCCACCCAGATCGCGATGAAAAATTATTCGCACGCATCAAAGTTCCAAAAATATTCCCGCAGTGGATTTTTTTGAAGTCTGAGAAATCGGCGACGTCGCGATTTGTGTCTCTGCTTGAAGTTATTCGCTTCAACCTTAAAGATCTCTTTCCAGACATGGAGATTCTCGACGTTATGCCGTTTCGAATTACGCGAAACGCCGAAGTCGAGCGCGAAGAAGAAGACGCTGAAGACTTGCTTGAGATGATTGCAGAAGAATTGAAGCAGCGCCGGTTTGGAGAAGTCGTGCGGCTCGAACATGGCGCCGAGCCTGATCCGTGGATGCTGCACTTTTTAATGGACGAGCTTGAGCTCACCGAAGAAGACGTCTACGAACTCGGTGGTCCTCTGGACTTCACTGATCTAAAACCTTTGCTTGATCTTCCACGGCCGAGTCTTAAGTACGACCAGTGGACGCCGCTCGTCCCCCCGCGCCTGATGGACGAGCAAGCTAGCATTTTCGACGGTATCCGCGAAGAGGACTTGCTGGTCCACCACCCTTACGAGAGTTTTTCGGTCAGCGTTGAACGCTTCATTCGCCAAGCCGTTGAAGACTCGAATGTGTTGGCCGTCAAAATGACACTTTATCGAACAGGAGACGATTCGCCGTTTATTCCGTTGCTGATACGTGCGGCCGAACAGGGGAAGCAAGTGGTTGTGCTTGTCGAACTTAAGGCTCGCTTCGACGAAGCTCGAAATATTCACTGGGCTCAGGAACTTGAAAATGCCGGCGTTCACGTCGTTTACGGGGTTGTCGGCCTTAAGACACACGCGAAAACTGCGCTCGTGATTCGGCAAGAAGCTCAAGGTGTCCAGTGTTATGTTCATTTGGGTACAGGCAACTACCATCGACAAACGGCGAAGCTTTATACCGATGTCGGATATTTTACGGCGAAGCCCGAGTACACTGAAGACGTCGTCGAGCTGTTTCATTACCTCACTGGTCGAAGTTTGAAGCGTACCTACCATAAGCTTTTGGTTGCACCTGCTGAAATGAAAGACGGAATTCTTGCACGCATTAGAAAAGAAATTGAATTTGCAAAGGCCGGTCGCCCGGCAAGAATTATCGCGAAGTGTAACTCGCTTGAAGAGCGCGATCTCGTAAGAGCCTTTTACGAAGCGTCCCAGGCCGGGGTTGAAGTCGAACTCATTGTTCGCGGGTTTTGCTGCCTTCGCCCGCGCGTTAAAAAAATGAGCGAACGAATTCGCGTGATTTCGGTGATCGGTCGCTTTCTAGAACATTCGCGAATACTCTATTTTTCCAACGGTTCGAACGATCCACTTCAAGGTGAATTTTTGATCGGGTCGGCCGATCTCATGTATCGAAATTTACTTGGACGAATCGAGACCATGTCGCCGATCGATAGTAAGCCTGCGCGCGAGCGCCTTTGGGAGATTCTCGATACCATGCTTTCTGATCGCCGGTCGTCGTGGGAAATGCAGTCTGACGGCACCTACATCCAGGCGCAGCCTCGTACCGCGATCGAACAAGAGGGCACACATCGCCGCCTTATGGCCTTGACGAAGTCTCGGCATATCGAAGAACTCAAGCAGCTGCAGCAGGCCCAAGAGCACCCCGAAGATCAGGCCCAAGATCAGGCCCAAGATCAGGCCCAAGATCAGGCCAGGTCGCTTGATGGGCGCGCCAACGATATTGCTAACGAAGGTGGCGGCACATGATTCTTGTCTATGTTCGTCACGGCGTCGCGATGGATCGCGATGCTTTTGCCAAACATTGTATTGAAGGTGGCATCGACGCCGACGACGAGCTTCGACCTCTCACGCTTGACGGAAAACGGAAGATGAAAAAAAACGCTGAGGGTTTAGTTCTCGGCTTACACACTTTCGCGGATTCAAAATCAGGAATGGCAAAACCAAAACCGTTGATCGTTTCGAGTCCGCTGATCCGAGCGGTCGACACCGCGGGTATTCTTGCGCGAGCGTTTGGAAAGGCTAAGCCGAAGCCTGACGCCGTGACCGAAACGCTGGCGCCTGGTCGAAGTCCTAAAGAGTTTCGCGACTATCTTTATGATCTTATCCACTCCAGGCCAGGGCGCACGCATGTCAATACGATTGTCATTGCGGTTGGGCATGAACCGTCTCTCTCGACTTCGATCGGATGGTGGATGATAGGAAAAGAAAAAAGCCGGTTCCCGCAAAAGAAAGGCGCTGCGACCTGTCTCGAGATCGGAAACGCGCTCGCCGCGGGCGAAGCTCGGCTCTTGTGGTCGCTACCGCCGTGGGCTCTTCGCGCATTGGCGAAATCGACTTCTCAATCTGGATAAATCGGAACCCGCAGGTCTTTCACCAGCTTCCAAAAACTCTTCGCTTCAAAGTTTTTGGCTAACAATAGGCGATTCACTTTGCGAGCAGATCGAGAATCCTTTTCGCCAAGGCGCGCAAAATGTTGGTAAAGTAGCTCGTGCATCACCAGCCCCGCGCGTCCCAGCGGGGAAAGCTGATCCCAAAGGTCTTGCCGAATTTGAAACCTCTTTTCGCCGTCGGCAATTTTATCGATGCGAACGGCCAGCTGAACAAATTTGCAGTCGTCGGCTAGCGGTTCTTCGGTGTGAAGCGAGTCTTTAACGTCGGCAAGCTTTTTGTCTTTCACCCATTCAACTTGACCTAAAAATTCGCTCCATCGATTGCGGTACGTACGGCCAAGTTTTGGCGACGCCTGTTCGATTCTATCGATCATCATCTCAACAAACTTTTCGTACGAAACTGCAGGCTCGGCCGTTTTCAATGTGAGCAGATTTGTTTTGTCTTTCAGCTCGTAAAGATCGAGTAGCTGGACCTTCTCGGGTTCGTTTTCGCAGATGACAGCGTCGCCGCCATTTCCAACCTTGTTGACGTCGCCTGGCGATCGACTGGCTGTCATGGAACTTGTCAGAAAAACGAACGCGACAGCAATTGGATGAATCAACTTACTTGAGCTTAACAGCATAACTTTCCTTTTCGCCTTCGACGGTTTCAAACTCGACGACGAGGCTCGATACGAGCGTGTTGGCAGGTTTATTTAGAAGTAACCAGCGGCGAATAAACATTCGCGGCGGAACCGAAAACGGCGCGTAGAAATGATTGTCGGGGACTCCTTTGACGCCCTCTGCCTTTCGCATGTCGGCCTTTACGATGTCGCTGACCGCCCAGATATAACCGGCCGATGCGGCCGCAGACCCAAGAGCTGCGGTGTCGGAATTGTTTGATCCGATCGCGACGAGCCCTGCACCAAGAATCGCACCTTGAAGCAGGCCGCGGTTTTGATTGTCCTTGTTCAGCTGAAATGCGGTGGCTTGGCCCCAGTCGTGAAGATCGCGCCCCAGCACCACGCTCAGCTTCGTCTTAAGCTCGTCATTCATGACGACTTCTTCTCGACTAAAACGCACCCATGAATCGCTGGTGTTTTCGACCGTGATTTCAACCAGCTGAAAGACGTCGCGAGCCGCAGTATTGATCGACTGCGCGCTGACAATGATCGGAAGTTTTTTGTCGGTCGTTGTCTGAACAGCTATTCTTCCAGGATGCGTCGTCGCGCAAGCGATGAGACTAAAACATGAAAAGGCGAGTACAAGTTGCTGATGAATTTTCACGATTTCTCTTTCTGTACTGAATTTGATTTTAAGATTTGAGTGATCGGCACCAATTGAACATTGAGATTATAAATTTCTTCGGCCGATTCGGATGTCGCGAGCTCGGCCGCTTCATCAAGAAACTCGTCGATAAGGGGCTTAAGCCGAGCTACGGCCGATGTCTTCATCGGAATCGAAATCGACTGCAGTTGTCGAAACTCGAGCGACACCGATTCGACTTTTTCTGCCGCGAGCATCAGCACCTGCTTGTGATAGCGCCGAATCGCATCGGACGGGACGTTCGAAACAACGAGAAATGGTTCGCCGATCTGCCGAAATTTGGGCGAGGTTTCCAGTAACCCAACGCGAACAAGTCTTTGAACAGCAATGTTCGCGTCTTCGACCCGGATACCGAGCCGCGCTGCGATCCAACGAGGATCAGCCTTCGCGCCACGCACCTTCGTCAGTGAAAGAATTGCGAGGTGGTACCAGTCTCCGATGAGCCGAAACCGATCTTCTTCAAGAATTCGTTTTTCGCGCACCGCCAATGCCGGGCCAGCCGATCTCGATGGTTTACTGTTGGGAAGGATGGAACTGATCAGTTTTCTTTTCTCGACCGGCGACAGCGAAAGGCGTGCCGCGATCTTTTCGACCGATGCAAGCGTCATGGGCCGCTTTCCCGAGATCAGCTGAGAGGTCTGGGCGGGGCTCAAGCCCAACCAACGAGCAAACGAACGCAGCGAGAACGAGGGGTTCTGCCGCTTTCGAATTTCGAATTCTCTTGTGAGAAGTTGCTGCCCATTCATGAACGTGTTGTAGCGCAGCTGCATTAAAGAAAGAAAGCGAAATCTTGAAACAGTGTTTCAGGATCTGAAACAGGAGCTCAATCGGTTTAAGTCGTTACAAGCCCCAGAAGTAGACTGCCGAGGATTCCGTCGCGAAGTCCGACAAACGGAATGTTCAAAGTGTCAGTGGGTATCGCTTCCATGACTGCTAGAGTAACCAGTGCCGCGGGCACGACGACATCCGCACGATCGTTCTTCAAGCGAAGAAACTGAATCCGTTCTTTTACCGTCATACTTGCGAGGTGATCAGTAAGTTCTGTCAGCTCTTCAAATGTCATCGAGTAGATCGACGTCTTTGAAAGCAATGCGACTCGAAGCTTTCCAAGGCATTCGAAATTTCCACCTGTGCCGATTGCGAATTCAACTGGTTTGCCCTTCAGCTGTTCGCGTAAAAAAGCTCGCAGCGGGCGAAAATTTTCTTCGATGATCGTTGGAAGATGTTTTTCCTTCAACCCACGCTGCTCGAGAATCTCAAGAAGGCGCACGGTGCCAAGCGGAAACGACTGAGTCGCCTTGATCTTGTGGCCTTCGGCGAACGTAACTTCGACGCTGCCGCCTCCGATATCGATCAGAACCGAGCGACTGCCGCCAAGGTCGACACGATTCGCGACGGCCGAAAAAATCAGACGACCTTCTTCAAGACCGTCGATGACATCGACTTTTATGCCAGTCAGCTTTTCGATTTCAGCGACAATTGTTTTGCTGTTTGAGGCTTCGCGCAGGGCGCTTGTTCCGACCGCGCGAAGATGGCGAACGTTTTGTTCTTTCAAAAAAGTTTTGAACTTCACGAAAGTTTCAAGGGTTCGCTCGGCGCATTTTTTAGAGATGGCCCCGGTTGAAAAGGTGTCTTTGCCCAGACGCACGCCTTCTCGGTACTTCTTGAGCACTCGAATTTCCCCTGAAGCCTCGACTTCTCCGATCACGAGTCGAATTGCATTCGAACCGACGTCGATCGCGGCAAGCCGCGTACCCGCCTGCACCAGTGGTTTTGGAGCGAGCGAAAGAGCGCCACGTGAACTTGCTGAACCTGTGGTGCCGTTCGCCGGACCAGATGCTGGGGGAGGACCTGAAGCCATGCCCTATTGTAACGGCAAGAGCCCCATTGAAATCAAGACCTAACCGTTTGCGAACCGGATGCTGACACATATCCCGCAAGAATCGATGCAGGCTGAGAGGCATGAAGTGATGTTCAAACGGGGAGGTTCACATGATCTTGGCTGATCTTCATGTCCATTCGTCCTTCAGCGATGGCAAGATGACGATCCCAGAGCTCGTCGACTTTTACGGTACGCGCGGATTTGGCTGTATCGCCATCACTGATCACATTTGCGAGCAGAAAAGCTTTCTAGGATTCGCCGCGGGCGCACTCAAGTTCACGTTGAGTCGCGAATCTTTTCCGAGGTATCTCGAATTGATTCAGTCCGAAAGCGAGCGGGCTTGGGCGACTTATGGGCTGCGTCTCATTCCGGGCTACGAGCTCAGCAAAAACTCGTGGTCTAACCAACGTTCAGCGCACATCATCGGCCTAGGGGTCTCGAAGTGGTTAGCGGCTGAACTCGATATTCTTGAAATGACTCGAGGCTTGCGCGAACAAGGTGCACTCTCGATCGCAGCCCACCCTGTCCACACAGGTCTTTTCGAGCCGCAAACGCTTCATCTTTGGAGCCGTCGCGAAGAACTGCAAAACGAATTTGACGCCTGGGAAGTCGCGAGTGGTCGGACCTATTTCGAAGATGTTCATCAATCAGGGCTTCCGATGATCGCGACAAGCGATCTGCATCATCCAAAGCAAATCTCGTCTTGGAAAACGTTGCTCAAAGTTAGATCTGATGAACGATCCACCGACGCTATTCTTGAAGCAATTCGTGAGCAAAAGCTCGAATTCGGCTACTGGAACGACAGCGTTCGACAGATTCAGCGAATTCGATCGCCCGAATCGTTTACTGCAAGTCGTCAACCCGTGATGGTCGGGGCCGCTTCATGTCTATTGCGGTCTTGAAGCACGTTTTCCAAAACCGAGGTTTACATGATTTCGAAGCGTTTGATTTCAATGCTGTTTTTACTAGCAACAACTGTTTTTGTGACGGCGACTTTCACAAGTTATGCTTTTACCAACGATGCACAGGCAGCCGAAACTCGCGGCGACAAACTCTTGATGACTGGAGCAGGCTCGACTTTCATCAACCCGCTCTTTTCGAAGTGGTTTTCGGAGTACAACAAAAAGAACCCAAAGGTCGAAATCAACTACCAGTCGATCGGCTCGGGTGGCGGCATTAAGCAGCTTCAAAAGCGAACAATTGATTTTGCTGCGAGCGACGTCGCGATGACTGACAAAGAGATGACCGAGGCTGGCGCGTCTGTTTTGCATCTTCCGGTCGCGATCGGTGCTGTCGTCATGTCTTACAACCTGCCGCAGTTAAAAAGCCCGATTAAGCTCGACGGGCCGACTATTTCTTTGATCATTCAAGGCCAGATTAAAAAGTGGAATGATGAAAAACTGAAAACTCTGAACCCCGGCGTTGTGTTGCCAGATCAGGCGATTGTTTTCGTTTATCGGTCCGATTCAAGCGGAACCACCGGCGTATTCACCGAGTACCTCGGCAAGGCAGATCCTCAATTTGCAACGAAGGTTGGCGTCGGAAAGGCGATTAAGTGGCCGACTGGACTTGGTGGCAAAGGTAACGAGGGGGTTACAGCCAACATCAAAAACACGGTTGGCTCGATGGGGTATGTCGAGCTCACTTATGCTTTGAATGAAAAGCTTCCGATTGCAGACTTGAAAAATGCAGCGGGCAAATATGTAAGCGCGAATCTTGGTTCTGTGACGGAAGCTGCAACCCAGTCTCTTAAAACCATTCCCGACGACTTTAAAGTTTCGCTGACGAATGCGGCGGGCGAAAAAACGTATCCGATCTCGTCGTTTACTTACCTACTGGCGTTCGAAAAGACGGCGGCGCCAGCCGGCCCCGAGCTTGTGAGGATGATGACGTGGGCCCTTGATCAAGGCCAGAGCTACGCGGCGCCTCTCGGCTACGCGCCTCTTCCCAAGGCTCTGGTTGCCAAAATTCGTTCGAAGTTGCCAGCCGTCGCGCCGTAGCTCCGAGGTTGCAAAAAGCTCAAGAGCTTAGGGCGCGAGCCGTTTTAAAAACGTCGTCGAGCATCGCCTCCGTGAGGCGACCCGTATTCGTGTTTTGGCGGCTCACGTGATAGCTGGCCAGAAGATGCATGGACCCCGAAGAATATGGCGAATTTACGTCAACGTGGGCTCCATGCTTAAAAGGTGTCCGAGCTTTGCCTCGCCCGAACGAAATGCCCGCGGTCTCTTCAACGGCTTTCAGAGTGCTCGTCCACGCCAGCCCGCCAAGTGCAAGTATCACTCGCGGACGCGCGGCTTGAAGCGTCTTCAACAAAAAGGGTTGGCAGCGTTCAATCTCATCTGGTGACGGTTTGTTTCCGGGAGGCGCGCAGTGGATGACGGCGGTGATCGAGCACTCTACCAAACGATTGTCGCCGACGCGGTTTGATCCCGCTGTCTCGCTGAACCCAGCTTTGTGAAGTGCGCGGTAAAGCCATAGTCCCGAATCATCGCCTGTAAACATTCGCGACGTTCGATTCGAACCGTGCGCGCCTGGAGCAAGCCCGACGATCAGAAGTTTTGCCGGCAGCTTGCCAAAGTTGGGAACCGGTCGTCCCCAGTATTTTTCATCGCCAAAAGATGTTCGTCGCATTATTTTTTTTGCAGCAATCGACCGGCAATGTTCGATCAGGCGAGGACATTTGCGACACGCGATGATGGCATCGGCTATTTGATCCGTTTCATCTATTTCGAACCCAAATTTTTTCAACTCGCCTCGAGCTCGGCAAGTTTTTTAAGAATCTCATCTTTAACAGTGGCAATCGAGTGCAAATCATTTTTCACAAACAAAAGGAACTCGTTGGCTGGGTAGATCGCGACGACGATTCCTCTTTTGCAGAAATCAAGGCAGCCCGAACCATTAACGCGAACTTTGATTTTTCCGCTAAGCCTTGGCCGACCACTGACCTCTTCGTGTAGCCACTTCTTGAGTTCGGCTCGCACGTTGTCGCCGCCAAGGGGGCCGCATGACGGCTTGCCGGCGGGTTCGGTTCGCGTATTCGTGCAAACGAGAACGTGAAGAGTGTAGGGCGCTTTCAAAACTTCGACTGAATTGCTCATGTGGTGGCGAAAGTACTCGATTTGGAACTAGACCGCTAGCTCGCTTGGTTTCTATTCAGGCCAAATCTTAGAATTTTCTTTCAAAAATTGTTTAAATATTCTTGCCTGAACACAGCAGTTGAAGTCATAATGAAGTATACGTTATTGAGAAATTCTGATGAAAGGAGGATTGCCATGATTTACCTAGCAAAAACAGCGATTGATCGGTTCGCTCAATCGACATCAAAAACACCACGAGTGTGCGTCGAAGATGTCATAGACCGAGCGAATTCGAAACCGACGAAGCAAATGATGGCAAGCCTCCGACCTCAAAATCGGCGCAGCTTTCAGGCGCTACCCGGGTTCGAAACCGTTTCGGTCCTGTGACTGGTCAATAGAGGCAGCTGGAAAGCTCGCCTAAATCGATGAAGTAAAAAGAGAAAACGACTTCAGGCAAGGGATAGCAACCGGCCTTCAGTTCTGTTTATCTCGTGACGGCGGTTTACGGGTCTCTCGCGCAGTATCGATATTATTCATTTCAGTTTAAACGCTGTCTGCAGCACCGAATTTTGGTTCTAGTGTTTTGTCGCGTTTGAACACAAATTAACAAAAATTAATATTTACTTAGGATTTATATGAACACACTTCTCTCAGCCCAAAGAATCGCGAGCACTGAAGCTCAAAGTTCTTTTTTAAGACCGATCGTGAAAGAAAGTCCTGTGCTTGTGATCAGGTCGACTCTAGCGCCCATAAAAGTTCTTCGAGTTGTTGGTGGTTGGCTTGTGAACTTTCTGCTTTGGATCGCGAAAGCGTCGATCATACGTTCTGTTGCACCGGGGGCGCGAGCCCTTGAGCGACACGAGTTTGAGTCGATAAGTTCTCGTCGCGGCGGATTCGGCAATGTCTTCTAAGATGCGCCTTAAGGCCTGCGTCTTGAAGGCGCCCTCGATGCGCCCCCTCACCACCGGTTCTGGTTGGGGCTCCGATAAGCGGAGCCCCAAGAGCCCCTGTCTATAATACCGTTCGGTCGGCGCAAACCCTGTATTTACGAAAATGGTTTTAGTCTCGCCTACGCCGCGTGTGCACCCACGTGCTAAACCCGCGCATGGCGCAAGCGCCACGAGCTTGGCGCGAGAGTTGCCTTATCGGCTTGAAGCTGCAGTTGGGGCGAGCGGATCGGGGTCGAGTTGGCTCCAGTCGGCGTCTCAAAAGAGGGTGGGCCTTTCGGTGTTCGAACGATTTTTTTCGCGACAAGTTAAAGTCACAAACTCATCGTCGTTCTCGACGACCGATTCAGTTCGCTTCGCTGTTTTTGAAACACTCTTCACCATTTTGATGTTCGCCTTTTTTGTTTTCACGGTCGGCGTTCTTGCGCTCATCATGTCTTCTGCGATGTCGTCGAGGGCTCATGCTCAAGCGGCGGCCCTCGGAAGCGATCCTGCGACTCTTGCGACAGAGGCCGACGAATCGTCGAGCTCAAAACCTTTCAAGTTCGGCGGCCAGTTTGTTTTTGAAACGGCGAGATCAGCCGACGAGGCGGCCCCGGCTGATTCGAAGGCGAAGAAGCTTCCGGCCGTGACGACTTTAGGCGAGCTCTTGAATTCAATGTCATCGAGTGTTTCAGCAAATTCCGCCGCAGTTGAAGAGAAGGCCGAGTGCGTCGAGATTCGCGCGAAGCTTGTTCAGCTTCAAGCCGCGGGTCTCGAGTTTCAAGGTTTCGCAACAGGCATCGATAGTATCCTCACAAACGCAGTCGATGCGAAGGTCGCGCCGCTGCGTGTGGAGCGCGTCACCGATGAACTCGCACGGGCCGAGGCTAATATAAAATTGATTCGCAAGGTGTCGAAAGCGATCGGCCTCGAGTAAGAAATCATGTTCGAGGCGCGGGAGGACGAAAATCCTCCCGTTCTTTTTTGAATCGTGATGTGATGCCAGAATGAAAATTGAAGGCGCACGAGTTTTAGTTACGGGTGGAAATCGCGGAATCGGTCTCTCGCTGGCGAAGGCGTTTGCGGCCGAAGGTGCGCGTGTTTGGATCGGCGTGCGAAATCCAGACGCGCAAGACGTGGTCCTGGCGCTGAGCGAGATCAGAGAGTCGGCAAAAGGCGCGGCCGTGGAAGCAATTCGACTCGATATGGCTTCGCGTGAAAAAATCGAATTCGCGCTTCCTGCTATCTTGAAGCTCGAGCTCGACATTCTCGTCAACAATGCGGGCCAGCTGACAGGCGGACTGCTTGAAGAGCAGACGCTTGATGATATCTACCAAATGTTTCAAGTGAATCTGGTCGGGTTAACTCATTTAACCCATTCGGTTTTACCCGGCATGCTTCTTCGCAAGCGCGGGAAAATTGTGAACAACGCAAGCGTGTCGGGTATAATGAACTTTCCGCTCGCGTCGACCTACTCGGCTGCAAAGTCTGGGGTGGTTGCGTTGACGGCATGCCTAGCGAACGAACTTCGCGGGTCGGGGGTGTCGACTTTGACGATGATTACACCTGGTGTAAAGACGCGCATGTTCGACGAAATCAAAGTTCGGTACGGCGACAAGATGGATCTTAGCCTCTTCGAGGGCTCGGTCGAGCCCGCCGTTTGGTCGCGAGAAGTGATTGATGCTATTCGCGACGATCGCGACATGTTGATGCCAGGCGGTGCGACTCGTGCGGGCGTGTTTTTCGCACGCCACCTGCCTCGACTTTTCGGTGCGGCGGTCGCGTCGAAGTTCTCGCGCACAGGTATCTAAACTGAAATGCATGGGTCGAGTTTTGCTTTGCTAGACCTCGGTCGCGCGTGCTTTCGCTTGTCGTATTCGTATCGTTCACGCGAACATAATGGCTATGGATTTGAATGGCCTGTTGCGGCTCGTCTTTCTTGAAAAGAGCGATCTGACCGTCGGTGTTCTCATCGGGCTGACGTTGCTCGTTGTGGTGCTCATGTTAGTTCGCTCGGTGATGGAAGAAAAACAGTCGAGTGCTACGGGTGCTGGCGCACCGGTCGATGCAAAGGCTCTGTCGATCGCGGTCGAGGGTGCGCTAAAAAAAGCACTCGCAGAAACGACAGTTTTAAAAACCTCGGCCGGGTCTGCGACAGTAGAAGGCGCGTCTCTCGATGTCGAAGAGTTGACTAAAACGCTTCGCGAGCGAGAGGCAAAAATCGCATCGTTAGTGACTGACTTTGAGGCTTTGAAAAAGCAATCCGAAGCGAAACCTGACGCGAGCGTTACTCCGAGTTCAGATAATTCCGCCGAACTAACCGCGCTTCAGGCAAAGATTAAAGAACTTCAGGCAAAACTTTCGGAATATGAAATTATCGAAGACGATATCGCCGACCTTTCAATTTTTAAAGAAGAGAATAAGAAGTTAAAAGATGAAATCGAGAAACTGCGCGCTGCAACTTTGACCGCTCAAGTCCAGGTTCAGTCGGTGCAGGCCTCGGTTGAAACTCCGAATCCGTCGCCCGGCTCTGTTCAGGCGGCGCAGACGAATATTGTCGAAACCGCAGCCACCGCGCTCCCGTCTGAGCCCCAGACTGAGCCCCAGACCGAGCCTCAGTCTAAGCCCGAAGCCTTTCAACTCGATCCTGAAGATGGAGTTATGGGCGAATTTGCCGAGGCGATTTCAATAAACAGTGCAGTGGCTCAGGTAAAACTTCTGACGTCGATCGATGAAGTGACTCTGGTGCCCGAGGCCGCTGAACCAGAAACGCCGGCTGCGGCGTCCGCTGTGAATGAGGTGGCCGAGACCGAGCCTGTCGAGCTGGCCAGTGACTCTGCTGAAAGCGACCCGTTTGGTCCCGTCGATACCGATAAAATGTTGGCCGAAGTCTCTTCGCTTGGTGACGGCCAGTCCGAGGTTAGCACTTCGGTGCTCGAAGACGAATTAGATACCGACCGGCTCATGGCCGAAATGGGCATCAGCGAATCGGCGACCACTGAGCCATCGGCGAAGCCAGAAATCGTCGAGCTTCAGGCGCAAGCCGAGATTTCCGAAGCTCCGTCGATGAAGGCGAACCAAGTGCCAGTCGATGATTTGCTGGCCGAATTCACAGATACAGATTTCTCATCCTTAAAGGGAACGAAAGGATCTTAACGGCGATGATGACTTATCTTTTTCGCTCACTGGCTTTAATCGTGGCTCTCGTCACAGTCATCGCAAGCACATTGTCGGCGGCAGTACCTTCACGTGGGAAGACTGGCTCAGTGTCTGCGCCGATTCTTGGTTTACGTTCGATTCCGATGAGCCAAACTTTGGCGGTTCTTGACCTGCCATTTGCAAATCGAATCGCAGCCCTCAAAGCGCAAGGGCCTGGCGGTTACAAGAATTTGCGCTCTATTATGTTTGATCCGAAATCGAAAATCGATGCGCGGTGGCGTTCGACCACGGCCGTCGGTCGCCTCGGAGGGCCGCTAAGCCTACCAGAACTTGAGCGTGCGGCGAAAGCCGACGTGTGGGAGTTAAGAAGTGCTGCTCTCATTGCGATCGCACGCTTTGACCGTCAGGCGGCGTCAAAATGGTCGCGTTACCTTTTAAAAGATAAGGCCTTGCTCGTACGATTGACGGCGGTCGAGACTCTAGAGGCGATCGGTGACCGCGGGTCTGTGCCGCAACTCTGGGCCGAGCTTCAAAACAAGCAGAACTTTAAACGCAGTCAGAGTTTGTTTATTCGTCGCCGAATCGTTGAAGCTTTAGGAAAACTCGAAGCGACTGGATCTGAAGATCGTTTTGTCGCATTGCTTGAGGACAGTGATGCGAAAATTCACGGGCCCGCAATTGCGGCACTTGAACGAATCACTGGTCGTAGTTTTGGAAAGCCAACCGACCCACCAGCGCGGCGGCGTGCGCTTTGGCAGCAATGGCAAGTTTCTCGCGGCTAGATTCGACTACTTAGGCGCAGCAGGAGCCACACCCTTTTTATTCGCCTTTTCGTTGGCGCGTGCAATCGCACGGGCTAGCTGCAGCTCGCGACCGATACGGTACAAGATCACTTGCTCTTCAAGTCCGTCGCTTGTCGCGGGTGCGGCATCAGAGAAGAAGTCGCGCACAACCTCGGGCTTCTTGGTCAGTTGAACTTTGATTGCAGGTCGATCTTCGGTGCGGCCGCGAACAAGCCTCACAAGAATTCGGTATCGATAACCGGGTGAATAGACAGTCGTTTTGTGGGGCGGCTTAAATCGGGCCTCGCCCTTAATATAGTCAGTTTCAAAAATACCGGCTTCGGTATTGTCGACTTTTTGTGGATAACGAATCATCGATTGTTTGAGCGCAATTTCGACATCTTCGTAGTTGGCGTAGAAAACCCGACTGTACGGGGCGTCGCCTTCGCGGGCTTCGAGTTTTTGTGTTGCTGTCGCGCAACCAGAAGTTGCGAGCGCGAAAGCAGCACTCGCAACTGTGAAATGAAAACGCGCGAGCCAAGATCTAAAGATCGGCGGCGCTTTTCGAAAGGTGAGTAAGGCCGTCGATAAGGTTCGGTCCGAGTTGAACTGTTGTACCTGTTGGAGCTCCACCGAACAAAACCTCCCAGCGATGCGTGCCAGTCAACTTCGTCGCAAAATCAGGAAGATCCATCGATGACGACCACCCGTTGGAATAAACATCCCAGACGGGCGACTTCGTCTCGAGCTGGGTTTTTCCCGTCGTGATTTTGTCGACCTTGTTTAGCGTGGCATACGTCGCGGCAGGTGTCACGGCTGCGACTGAAGCTTTTGGCGGGTTAAGGACGAGTGTCGACCCTCTCGCAGTCGGTGCTCCTGGCACGTCCAAAAATTCAAATCGCGTTGTCATATTATTCTTAGCAATGATGGCCGAAAGTGCATCGGCCGCTGGACCGACAGCGGGCGCTGCCGTTTCACGAAGGGCGCCAACGATGTAACCGCTTGCACCTTTTGGAGTCACAAGCCGACGCGTTTCACTCGGCTGAAGTTTTTTGACATCAGTTGGATAAAGCAGACCTGCCGATTCCGTCACAGCAACCGCTAGCATCGTGTACTTCGCGGCAAACTTCGGAGCCGCAACGTCAAGCTTAGCATCGAACGAGGTATCTGTAACCGTCATGTCTCGACTTGTCGACGGAGCCGCGATCGAGATATCGGCGAGCGATGCGCTCTGAAACTCGAAGTAATTCAGTACGTCATAAAAAGATTTTCCAGCGCGCAAATCGTCGACAACTTGCTCAAAGGGAAAGCGAGCGTGAAGAGCCGCCATCTTCCACGTCCGCGCTTCTTTCAAGTAGGTACGAAAAACCGGCTTATCTATCGTAACCGTGAAGAAGTAGCGCTCGTCTTGTTTGGGAATCGAGATGTTGCTCGGGATTTCGATGGTCTGCCCAAGTATCGTCAGCGTATCGACTTGGGGGCTGATCAAATCTGTGACCTGCAGCGAAGCAAGTTGATCGCGCCGGAGTGCGGGAAAAACGACGCCGACATCGAGCCAATCGTCTTTCGCGAGATTTCTGTAGCCCGTGGTTTTACCCTTAAATTCAAAACTTTTTGCCGGCGCTTTTCGGCGCGGCGAAAGAACGACTGCCGTTGGCGACTGCGAAAGCCAAGTCGTGCGCACGAATGCAGGTGCTTCGATCGTGACCGGTTGTGGGTCTGTCCACGCGCCGGGAATAACGACAACGCCTTTCGCATCGGTTTTCAGTAAGTTGCCGGGAAACGGAACATTCTCGCGAACGCCGATGAGCACGCTGGCGTCGACGATCGGTGCACCGGTGTTGTCGGTAACAATGATTTGCCCCGCGACCGGTGTTACGGCTTTCGACGTTTCGGTTTGGGAAGCGTCATTCGCCGGGCCTGATTTATTTTGTGGCGCGCAGGCTGCCGCTGCGAGCAGCAAAAGTGCCACTGAAAGTGCCAGTGGTAGAATCGTAAAACTTCGTGTTTTCAACATGGTCCCCTCCGTTGGATGACAGAAACAGTCGACCCTCCGGAGAAAAGTGTGTCAAACTTACATGGTCCATGTCGCAGAGTGCAATCTGCTTAGAAAGCAGACTCGGTGAGCCTCAGCATGCGCTCCTGGGTTTTGGCGAGTTCGCATCTTCGAACCCGGAAAGATTCGCCGTTGCCACCCAAAAGCTCGGCGCCCTCAAGCGAGCAGTCGGCCGCTCGGAAAGCCGTCCATGCCTGTTGTGATTTGACCAATCTTCGATCAACTTCTGGTGCTTCCGAACCAAGGCGGCTTCTTAAAGCGCTGAACACCGAAATGAGTTCGTCGTTGGCGATACTAAGTTTGAGTCCCACGCACTCTGCGTTTTCCATTTGGGATTCGCTTTCGCATTCGTCGCCTGGGAGCGCGGCGATGTCGGCATGGGCGAAATGTATTTGTCCAAAAATCAGTGCGAAAGAAAATAGCAGAGTCATTTTCATAGCTCACTCGAGAGCAAGTCCCAGGCGACGGTGGCGGCCTTGTCGGTTGGCCGTTGCCCTGACGGCCGTGCAGAATCTGCAGAGAAGACGCCGAAAAACGCCGAAAGACGGCGAAAAACGTATCGCCAATCGGCTTGACCAGTCGGCGCTGTTTTCTTTATGGTGCGGAATCGCAGTTTTAACGGGGTGGGGTAGCTCAGCTGGTTAGAGCAATGGAATCATAATCCATAGGTCGCCAGTTCAAGTCTGGCTCTCACTACCAAATTTCGAAAGCCGACCCCGAAGGGGTCGGCTTTCTCATTTGGTAGTTTTGTTCATGTTGCTTCGGGACTCCGGCCCTTCGCTTTCCTCCTTTCGCGGCTTCGCCGCTCCTGTCGCGAATGCTTAGGGGGGCTACCCGCCCCCTAAGAGCCCCCGTGCGGGCCGCTCGGCCCGCTCCGGACTCGCGCTTGCGCGCATCGTGGGTGGAAACTTGAACTACAGGGCTGTGCCGAAAAGAGAACCGATGCCGGCTGTTGCCGCCATCGCGAATGCGCCCCAAAATCCAACCCGCCAGGCACCCTTCCAAAGACTTGCGCCACCGACCCGGGCTGCGAGTACACCGAGGACGATCAGAAATAAGAGCGAAGAAGCAAAGATGATTGGGATCAGAAGTTCTTTTGGCGCAATAAAAATCATTCCCAAGGGGAGGGCGGCGCCTACCGAAAATGCGCCGGCGGATGCTAGCGCGGCTTGAATGGGCCGTGCGTTTTGCTCGTCTGTCATTCCCAATTCATCCCTGGCGTGGCTCGCGAGTGCATCGTGGTCCATCAGCTGCCGAGCAACTTGGGCTGCAAGCGTGGGCTCAAGTCCGCGACCAACGTAGATTTGTGCAAGCTCTTCGTGTTCACTTTCGAAATTTGATTTAAGCTCGGCCGTTTCTCGCTGAAGGTCAGCCCGCTCGGTGTCGGCCTGCGAACTGACCGACACATATTCGCCCGCAGCCATCGACATGGCGCCTGCAACGAGACCCGCGACACCCGTGAGTAAGATATTCTGATGCGAAGAATTGGCGGCCGCAACGCCAACAATCAGACTTGCGGTCGAGACGATACCGTCGTTCGCGCCTAGCACGGCGGCGCGAAGCCATCCGATGTGCGACGAGCGATGAGCCTCCGAAAGTATTTGCGTTTGATTCATTTTTTTCTCGGCCAATCTTGAGCGTTCACATTTCAGTGGCGTGATCACGGGATGATAGTGCCGCTAAAACCTTTCGGGTCACAGATGCTTGCTGAAATTTTCGGAAGCACGTCACCAACATATTTATAAAGATCGGGCGTCCAGCTTTCTTTTTCATTCAATCCCAAAGTGAAGTTGCCCTTACTTGAATCCTTGTTGAAGACGACAATCGCGTAGAGGCCCGCACGAAGTTTTAAGTTCACTCTTCCGCCAACCCAATAGTTCTGTTTGGCAAACTCTTCGAAGTATTGGGGCCGCTGCCCCTTCGCAAAGTTAGATTCGGCACGTGCGATGGCCAGCTTCTCGAGGCGGATCACAAAATCGCGGTTCGTTTCACCGTTCAGTTTCCAGGGGACATCACCTTTCAAAATTAGAGCTGTCGGTTGAAACTCCTCGCTGCTGAGAACCTGTGGGCAGGCTGGGGTCAAAATTTCGATTGAGTTGACTTGTTTACTTTTGACGTAAAATTGAGCGACGAAAAAGTCTTCGGGCTGGGTCAGCTCTGCGTAAATCGCGCGAGAGATTTCTGATTGTCCAAGAAAATACGAAGTGATGGGCGTCCCGTTGATTGGCAGCAGAAGCGCTGGTACGTGAGCCCACGCCGGACAGTACATCAAAAAACCTAAAGTTAAGAATATCCCGCGCATATCGAACCTCCTGAGAGAGGTGCAACGCAAAACTTGCGCCGAACCAAAAGCTGCGACCGTAGTGCTCGTATCACGCGAGAGGGAATTTTGCCCGTCGAACGTTCGATTCAATCTAAGGAAAATCGCACGAGGGGGGAATATTCAACGACTTGCGCTGGCACTCGCCGATTGCTCGAGGAAGAAATTCGATCAGATCAGTTGCAATCATGCCGGTGTTTCCGCCAATGACCGTCGCCGCCAGATCTCCGGCCAATCCGTGAATGTGAACCGCCGCTTTCGCGGCCGCGAGCGGCTCAATGTGTTGAGCGAGAATTGCGGCAAGAATCCCGGTAAGAACGTCTCCCGTTCCTGCGGTTGCCATGCCTGGATGGCCCGTGTCGTTTTCAAAGGTGATAGCTTCCCCGGATGTGACAATTGTACGATGTCCCTTCAGCACGACGACGCATCCGAACTTTTCGGTCGCTTGTTTGGCCACCGCCTCTCGGTCGGCTTGAACAACCTCGGTGGTGACAGTCAGAAGCCGCGCTAACTCTTTGGGGTGAGGAGTCAGTATCGTTGCGGTTTTCCTAGTTTTAATAATCGACACGCCCTGGTCGGACATCGCCGCCAAAGCGTTGAGCGCGTCAGCGTCGACAACGACAGGTACATGGCAGCCCTCTAGGAACTTTTGGACAAAGACAGTGATCTCGGCGCCCTTTCCCAGACCAGGCCCGAACGCGACCGCTGTACATCGGTTTGCGAGCTCGAGCGCTTCTGTTGCGCCTGCGGACGCGATCGTTCCTTCAAACGCTTGCTTCAAAGACAACGTCATAATGACCGGCGAAAGACGCGAGGCGAGAGAGTTTTCAAGATCTTTCGGGAACGCGACCGTTACGAGTCCTGCGCCCGTGCGCAGAGCCGCGTGAGCCGCGAGAATCGGTGCACCAATCAAGCCGACGCATCCTCCAACGACTGCGACGTGACCGAAACTGGATTTGTTGATGCCGCTCGAGTTCACCCGCGCGGGCAACGCCGTTGCAGCGTCCTGCGCGGTGATGATCTTTCGAACCTTCAAATCAGATTCATGACTCATATCTTTAGAACCCCGATGTTGTCTGAGCGGATTTCTAAAACATAAACGGGCTATTTGTCGCGAAAAGTATTTCGCCCGAACAAAAGCAGTCAAAATTGAAGTTCGGCACAAAGGTGACATAGAAATTTTCGACTTCGATGTTCATTAAAGACTCGGTAGTCAGGGCGGACGTTAATTTCGCCACTGACTTTTTGTCCCTCCATTCGGTGGATTTCACCTGCGCATCTCTCGATCGAGCCGGAGGTGCCAAGACGCCAATTGCGGCAAGATGGCACGAATGAAGCAAGATTCAAAAAATGGATCGATCTTACATCGACAAAATTTTCAACTTACCGGGAGCTCTGTATGTTCAATTTCTTTCAGAAAACAGATTCGCAAATTCAAAAGGATGTCACCAACGAGTTGCGGTGGGATT
>JALHOI010000006.1 GCA_022843085.1 Pseudobdellovibrionaceae bacterium | reverse complement strand
AATGTGTCGGTCTTGTGATGAAGTGAAAAATAGAGTGTTGATGCCGAGGGTCACTTCTCGCCGCTTTTGGAAATCTGAAGCACCTGTCCGCCAAGAAAAACGACAATTGCGATGATGATTCCGATAATGATGAACATTCGGAAAAGCTTTCCGAACTCGAGGCCACCACCTTTGTCCTCAAGCTGCTTTCCTGCTGGTTTTCGGTCGGTGTTCTCAACCGCCTTGCGCGGACGCAGCGCGTCTCCTTTTTCTGCCGGCTTGGCTGAAGAGGCGCTCGCGGTTGTTGCAGTTACCATCGCCGTTTCGGCGCGAGAGTATTGCTGTCCATCCATTTGGAAATCCATCTTCGTGCGAACAGCTTTCAAACCGTCGCCGGATGCGCGACTTCCTGCAGCCGATATGGGCGGCGCGCCCGACGCTTTGTCACCCGCTTCTTTGTCAGACGTCCCCGTTGTGCCGACGGCGGTCGAACGCGCGCGACCGAGATTGCGAAGTCGCCCAACGACCGATCCCGAACCGCCGCCGCTGCCCTGACTCGAACCCCCTACGGTTTCGTCCGAACCGTTGCTTCCGGATCCACCGCCATCACTACTTCCCGAACCGGCACCGCCGCGGCCACCGCCAGCTTGATTCCCGCCCGATCCTCCACCGCCGCCGCCCGAGCCTCCGCCACCAGATCCACCCGATCCGCTGCCGCCGCCGCCCGAGCCTCCGCCGCCAGGTCCACCAGTACCCGCCGACCCCGGCGTGTTCGTGACAAGCGTCGTGCCATTCGCCATATCGAAACGTGATTTTTTATCGCTGCACACGGCTCCGACGCCAGGTAGTTCGCCGGCTTCAAGCAAGCATCGATAGTACGTTCCATACATATCGATCGTATATTTCCTAAAGGCTGTGTTGAAGCGATACACAAGACCGAGCGCAATCAACATACCGACGACCAGCATAAGCACCATCTCGAGTGACGCTTGGCCTGACGATCCACCGCGAAGACAGCGCGATGTTTGAATGTTACGTTTCAAAAATATCGTTTTCACTCGATCCGATCCACGGCAGACTTATCTCTATGAGACGTTTCGGCACCTCTTTCACTAGGATGAAGCATTTGGGCGTCCCGCGAAGAGAATTACTTCGTCTCGTGCTGGTAGCGACGGCTTTATCCGCGATCACCGCTAGACCCGACCTTGCGGTGTCTCAAACTGGTACATCGAGTGCTCTAAGCGCAGACGTGAATTACCGCCGGCGTGAACTTGAAGAGAATCCGAAAAGTGCAGAAGCCCGTGCCCAGCTGGCGGTCGCTCTTGAGCGCAAAAAAGATTTTCAAGGAATGGTCGAAACTCTCGAAGGTCACAAAGACAAGCTCGGCAAAGCCGGTCTTGTCTTACTCGCACGAGCACAAGGTCGCCTGGGCCGATTGAATGACGACGTCGCAACTCTAGAACTAGCGGTCGCACGCTACCCAAAAGACGTCCAGTTACAAACTCTTTTAGGCAGTGCTCTCGCGCGCGCGAGTCGCAAAGACGAATCGATCGCGATGCTGTACAAGGCAAAAGAAATGAACCCAAAGTATATCCCCGCCTACGATGCCTTGCTGGCTGAGCTCGTTAAAGGCGACTCACGGCAAGAGGCACGCGACCTGATTTCAGATATGGTGAAGAGGTTTCGTATGAAGCCTCGCTGGGCAAGTCAGCTTTGTCACTTGTACTCTCTCGATGCTTTTCACCAGAAGACGGTTGAAACCTGTCTGCGAGCTTTGCGTATCGACGCGGCGAATCCGATGAACGCCGTCTACCTTGCAACCAGCTATCGTGAGCAAGGCGAACCAGAAAAAGCTAAAAACATTCTGATCAAAACTGCCAACCGAATTCGACGTGCCGAACCGGTTCAAACAGCGCTCGGCGATTATTTTTCTGAGAAGAAAAACTTTATCGATGCCTATCGCTGGTACAAAGCTGGCGCGAAACAAGATCCCACAAGTTTTGCCGCGCAGCTTGGACTTGCTCAGGCGGCCCTCGAACTTCAGAAGATGGAAGACAGCGTTGCGGCATTCTCGGCGGCCTGCAAAATCAAAAGAAGCGCGATTCGTGAGTTTCAAAGTGGCCTGATCAAAATTCGAAACCGAGGCGATGCCAAATGGCAAGGTCGCTTCGAAGATGCGATCGCGAACAGTTGTCAGATTAGTTTTTAATCTCAGAACCAAAATCAAATTTAGATTCAAGGTCACGGCACTCGGCTACTGCGAAACGCCACCGCCGCGCGCGGGTGGGTTGCGTACGGGTGAATCTAAGTAAATGCGATCCACAACTTGAAGCGGGGGGAGCTGAAGCACGGGCGCAGCGGCGGGTAGCCGAGTCGCGATCTCATCGACCTCACGTCTATTCGGAATAACCGGAATACCGCGCTGAAGAGCCGTCAACTGGGCCAGTTCGTTCGCGATTTGCGCCATGGCGAAATCGTTTCGAGCCGCGATCGCCGCAGACTGTCGGTCGGCCGAATTTGAAATGGCAAGATCAATGGCGGCAAGTGGCAACTCTTGCCGAAGCAGTCGCGCTCTTTCTGCGGCCTGCAGCACGTTGCGAATGCGATAGGCTTCAGCGCTTTCACGTTTCAGCTGCGCGAACGCGGCGAGGCCACCCAAGGAATTCTTTCGCGTCTCTTCGGGGACGCGGACTATTGACGTTGAAACTTTTCGCGTCTGATTTTCGAGCGCCAACTTCACCGACCTCGTAACAAGATCGTACTGTGCGCCCGTGGGAAGAGTGGCGCCAGTTTGGCCGAAAGCAGTGGCGGCGAAGACGAGACACGTGGCGCAGCTCAGGCCCGCAGCCCCCCGATGAACGAGCTCATAGAAGCCCAAATTTTTTCGAGATAGTCCCACAACATCTTAGTGTTCCACAAATTAGGCCGACAGAGTACCGGCCTAGGCTAAACTCACCGTTAGAATCACGACGCTCGACCAGCTTTTCGACACATCGGCATAGGACCGGTCTCATTTTGATATCTTTCCCTAGAACGACGGGTCGTTCTTCGCTAACGTCGAAGCGTGAACCAGAAGCATCCGCAGCTGCGAGTACAAAAATTTATCTTAGTAGTGATCTTGCTTGGTTCGACCGTCGCAACACTTGCCGGACGCGATCGCTGGTACCCGTTCTCAAATTACCCAATGTACGCAAGCGTTTTTCCGCCGGTTCCTTACGTGTCACACTACATTCGGCTGGTCGATGCCGACGGTACTGAAACTCCCCTGCAAGTACGCCCAGTGCTTTGGCCGTTTTGGCAAGTCGCCTTCGCTGAAGCACTACTGTCACCAAACGACGATGCAAAGATTGAAAAGAAGATGCGCGCAGCGCTTAAGTGGTACAACCGAAACTTGCAGCTGCAAAAACGCGAGCCGGCAGCACCTGCTATCGCACTTCGTCTCTACCGCGACGAGACCTCCTGGTCACAGCTTGTCGAGCGTTCAATTCGTGAAGAAAAAAAATTCGAAGCTCTTAAACATCCGAACGAAACATTGCGACTTGAGGTAAAGTTGTGAAGTTCGATTCGAATGAAAGTGCCGCGCTGAATCTTGGTGTTGTTCGGTTTCTGTACTTTACGATGGTCTTTTTCTTTCTTGCGCCTGCAGGGTACTTTCAAGCTTGGGGACTAGCTCCCGAGGAATTTTGGAAACCCGTTGGAGTTCTGGCTTTTTTTGATACTCCCCCAGTAAGCTCAGAAGCTTTTCGCACAATAAACACTTTTTGGGTTGTTTCGATTCCAGTCTGCGCGCTCGGACTTTTTTATCGAATAGTTGCGCCTTTCAATTTTCTTGCCGGCTTTTTTGTAACCAACTACGCAAGTTCCTTCGGCGTGAATACTCACACTTATCTTCCAGTCATTCTCGCAGGGCTTCCGCTCGCGTTTTCATTTGCATCTGATTCGTTCAGCTTGGATCGACATTTTTTTCGTAAGACGCAGCCTTGCGACTCTCGAATCTATGTCGCGCCCGTTCGAACGATGCAGGTTGTATTTTGTCTGGTCTTTTTTATCTCTGCGATTGCAAAGTTACGTTTCGGTGGCGTTGAGTGGGTCACATCTAACACCCTTCAAAATTATCTCTTTCGTGCGGCTCAGATATTTCCAGATGCGCACAGACTTGCAACCGAACTTAAATTTGGTCTCTGGCTCTACCAGCACGAGGCGCTGTTGCACTGGATCGCAGGATCAACAATCGTGTTTGAACTTTTAGTTCCAGTGGCTTACTTTTACCGGCCCTCAGTAAAATTCATTGTTCCATTAATGATGACGATGCAAGTCGGTTTCTTTTTCGCGATGTACGTTAACTTTATCAGCTTTCTTGCGATCTACGTCGTATGGATAAACTGGTCATCGATCGATAAACAATTACGACTCTGGATCAAACCAAGGCTGCCTTAAACAAAAAAACGTCGGTAATCGCCGATAAGTTTGATCGGAACAGCCTTTAGAGGCGAAAAACTGACGGCATCAGTCAGCAAGTTGATATTTTTGCTCGAAAGAAATGCGTAGGCTCCGCGGCTCGGCCCAGCGCGTTTTACTCGAACTTCGTGAACCGTCGCGCCCGCGTTGAGATAGATTCGGGCAGAACGAAGAACTTCAAGAATCGAAGGCGATTCAAGAATCAGAATCTCTTCGATTTCGTCATCCGGTCGAGCGGTGATCGACAGCAGCGCATTCATGAGAGCCTCGTTCACATCGACAATTCCAAAACCTAAACCTTCGCCGACCAGGCGACTCGCGGCCGGTGGTTCGCTTGGCCGCCACGCGCACACCCAAGCCCCACCGGCTGTCATCGAAACTTCGATCAGACGAACGTCGAGACCTTGCTCGTTCGATTTTTCGGCAAGCGAACTTGCAGTCTGATGAGCCTCAGTCAGAGTTTTGAATTCACGTATCAGGAGCTGCCCGTTCGGAAAATTGGTCATGACTCTGTTTCAGATTGAGACAAGAAAAAGTCAATATTACCGCTGGATTCGCTCTGGTTCGTCTCGAAAAAACATCTGCGGTCGACCTCTTGTGCGAACACCGCTCCGAATTGAGAATATGGAAGGGGAACATCAAACCTCGGGCTTAGGTCTAGAGACCGCGACACTTCGCTTTGAAGTCTCAACTCGTCTCGAAGCAAGACCGATAGGTTGAAACAAAATATAAGGAGGGGGATCTATGTCTCTCAAAGCAAAAGCAGCGGCGATCTGGAACGACGAATCAGCACAAGGCGCAACCGAGTACATTTTGATTCTCGTCGCGGTCGTAACGGTCGCGTTCATTTTCAAAACTCAAATTACGAGATTCGTAACTGAACGTATGACGAACCTCGGTCAAGGTCTCGGCAACTTCGACGCGACAGCTACGTCGTAGTCGAAATCGATTTAAGTTAGGAGGCGCGTATGACTTTAGAAGTCACTCTTCTCTTGGGGATGTTCGCTTTCATATTGGGCGGAGCTTTCTTCGGAGAAAACGGGCCCGTACAAGTTTTCAAAGATTCGGGCCCACGCCTCGGCGCGCGTATTGAAAAACACGTGACGACGGGCCGTGGATTTCTTTGGGATGGACAAGCCAACAGATGGGTCGCGCCTGAAGGGCGTGCTCCAACAGGTGACTTTTAGTGTTGAGTGAGTTTATCGCTGCAAACGGAGTGTTTGCAGTGAAAGTCGCAGTTGCGACGGGCATTTTAATCTGGGCGGTGATCGAGGATTTGCGAAGTCGCAAATTCTCGAATCGGTCGTTTTTGATTTCGTGTGCGATTGCTCTTTTAACCTCCATCGCCTTGGGCAGCGGATCAAATCTTAGTTCAGAGATTATTTCAGCCACACTCGGTTTTGGAGCGGGCCTTGTTTTCTTTCTCCCGCTTGTGCTTGCCGGTGTCATTGGTGCCGGCGATATGAAACTCATGGCGGCATTTGGAATTCTTGTCGGCTGGCACGCGGTTCTTTGGACAGGCGTCTACGGCCTCGTTTGGGGAGCCGTCTTCGGCGTCATCCAGATCATCGTTCGCGGCGAACTTCGTGGGCTCAAAGAGAACCTGACAACACTTGCGATCACTCGTTCGAAGGGGAACATGCAGCTGCACCGCATTCCCTTCACCGCTCCATTACTTCTTGGCTGGCTCAGTCACCTCGTCGCGACGGGGGCGTTCAGATGAAAACCGAACGAGGCCAAGCCTCGATTAATCAACGAGGCCAAGCCTCGATTAATCAACGAGGCCAAGCCTCGATTAATCAACGAGGCCAAGCCTCGATGGAAGCTGTTCTACTCGTGATCATTGTCACGATTGTGGCGGTCAAGATTTCGAGCCTCGCGAAGTCTGAAGGTCTGATGCGCAACGTGGTCGAAGGTCCTTGGGCCCCAATTCGCGGCATGATCGAAGACGGCGTTTGGGTACGATATCAAATTTCAAAACCGCTACACCCGAATCACCTCATTCGACACCAGTCGAAGAAGGGTGATTCGACATGATCGCCAATCCCGTTCGCGTCGTCAAAAACCAACGCGGTATTTTAACTCTCGATTTCATATTCGCGATGATGCTTGGCATGAGCTTCACCATGGTCTTCTTTGCCCTGACCTTGACGCTTTCGCTTGTCGAAGTGACCCAGTACATTTCTTTTTCTGTTGCTCGCGCAGCACTTGGCGCGCAAGAGACTCGTTCTCTTCAAGTTCAGCTCGGAAACAGAAAATACAACGAACTTCGCGAACGCCCTATTTTTCGCGCTATTTTTGGCCGCGGTTGGTTTCGACTACCCGTTCAACCCGACTATGGTGACCCCGTCGCAGGTTTCAACACCGAGTACAACGTTGATCCAAACGACGACAACTCGACTTTCTACGGTGCGCGTATTCGAATCGAGGCTCGAATTCTCGACATCACCATTCCGCTTCTTGGCAGTTCAAAAACGAATCCCGAAACCGGTTTTGCGAATGTTCAAACATTCTTGGGCCGTGAGGTGACAACCGAAGAATGTCGCGAAAGCTTCAATCGCGCCCGCTGGACAGCGATACAAAACTTACACTCGTCTTATGCCGGCGCACGTAACCCACTTCCAGTGTTGATCACGGACAACGGGTGCTAAATATGAAACGGCATTTACAAAATCAACGAGGCCTTGCAACGGTGGAAACGATTCCGCTGCTTGTGATCTTTGTGATTTTGCTCGCTTACTCGTTTGGGTCGTTTGGCATTATCCATACGGGTATTTTGAATTCGATCGCAGCACGCACTTACGCTTTCGAAACGTTTCGCGGTCGTTCGAACGTCACATACTTTCGAGATAACATTCGGCCTGGTGAAGGCTATGAAGCGCTGCACTTTCTGCGCAAAGGCAACCGCGTTCACGGCATCAAACAAGAGAATCCAACTTCAAATGCCGAAGATTTTCGTGCGACCGAACGACCGCTCCGAATCGGACTGGGAAATATTCCTGGCGATGTTTCGCGAACGACAGCCTCGGTTCACAATGAAAGAATTTATACCGATGTCGGTGAACAACTTCAAACACAGGTCGGAGTAAGTCCGGCCTGGGTCATGACGCAATATGGAATTTGCCTCAACGCCACGTGTGGCGGGAATTGATGAAGGAATAATATGGGTGGCAACGAGACACGCACACTTTGGATTTCAATCGGCGTCGCAATGTTTGCGATCTTCATGCTTTATAGCTGGTCAGAAACACAAAAAACCGAGCTCGCCAAAAAGTACGGCACAACGAAGCGAGTCGTTATCGCCGCAGCCGACATTGCCGAAATGGAGACAATCGACGAGTCAAAACTTGAGGTGATCGACCAACCTCAAGATTTTATTCAGCCCGAGGCTGTGACCGATGCTGAAGGCGCCGTCGGGCAAGTCGCGGCCGTGCCCATCAAAAAAGGTGAACAACTTCTGCAAACGAAGCTTCTCTTACCGGGCCCAGACACAGGGTTGTCGATGGAAGTTTCACCGGGGAAACGTGCGGTCACGATTCCGGTCGATGATATGCGTGGGGTTTCGAAGCTCCTGCGGCCCGGCGACCGCATCGATATCGTCGCGGCCATCGATTACGGAAAAGGTGGAGACCAACGACGCGAAGTTCGCACGATTCTTCAAGACGTCGTAATTTTAGCGACCGGCTTGAACGTGATGAACAAGATCCCACGAAGGTTCGAACTCGATGCGAATGGTAAAACCATCAACCGTATCAACCTTAGCGCATCTTCGACTTTCACGAATATCACCGTAGAGGGTAAGCCTGAAGAAATTCAACAGCTGGTCTACATTCTCTCAACGGCACCGGGAAGTATCTTTACGACACTTCGTCATCCTAACGACCGGCTTCAAGCTCCAATTCGTACAACTATCGTCGAAGATATTTTGCAGAAGCCAGTTTTAGTTCGCACACCTGCGGGCGAGGGCGCCGCCGGAATGGCTCAACCGCTGCCAAACAGCGCGGCGGCAAATCGTCAACCGATGCCTATGCAACAGCCGAAGGGGCCGATCTCGCTTCCACAGCCGAAGGCAGGTTTTAAAGCACTTTAGTTTTTTGTTCGAGTTCGAGGACCGGGGGGTTCAATGAAAGTCGCAATTTTTAATCGGAGTCACAGGCTTTGCGCAGTCGTCCTTGCGACGCTCGCCATGTCGGTGCTTGCTCCGCGCCTCGCGCTTTCACAGACGGCAACTCCACCGCCACTCGTGCAGCCGTCACCTGCCGATGAGCCTTCGAAAGAAGATCTCGAACCGAACCGCGTTGACCCGAAGAGACAAAAGACCATCGGGCTGTTCATCGGAATCGAACATCAAGAGAAACTTCCCTTTCTTCCCCCAGGCGCGAAGTTCAAGGGAGATTACAAGAAAGTCGCAAAGCTATCTCTTGATAGTGACCGTGGAATTCTTTTGTTTCAGGCGACTGAAGAGGGCTTTGCGACGCTGACAGTTTATGATCGTGATAACAATCGGCTGTATGATTTTTCGCTCGACGTGAAAAAGAGCAATCTTACAAAAGTTGTTCGCGAGATGCGGGCACTGCTTGCCGATATCGAAGGTATCACCGTCAAAATCATCAACAACCGAGTCGTCGTCGACGGCCAGGTTCTTCTGCCGCGCGACCTCAGTCGAATTCTATCCGTCATTGCTCAGTACGGCGAAACGCAGGCTTCAAGCCTTGTCACCTTAAGTCCGGTTGCTCAAAGAAAAATCGCGCAGCTCATCGTCAATCACATCAATAATCCAGAGATCACGGTCAATCCCATCAACGACAAATTCATTCTTGAGGGTACCGTAGGGGACGCGCTTGAAAAAGCGCGAGCTCTGCAAATCGCGCAAATGTACGTGCCCGATATGATCAAAGAAGCCGGAGAAAAAGAAGGCACGATCATCAAAGTAAAAAAAGAATTCGTGCTCGATTTAATTCGAGTCCGCGATGCGCCCCCGCGAGAGCCTGCAAAGATCATTCAGATCGTGGTTCACTTCGTTGAGCTATCGAAAAGCTATACAAAAGGCTTTCGATTTCAGTTTACGCCCGAGATCAGCGACGGCTCGGGAATCAGCCTCAGCAGCAGCTCAGGTTCAACTGGTGGAATAGTATCTTCGATCACGGCGGTGATCTCGAACCTGCTGCCGAAATTGAACTGGGCAAAAGAACATGGGCACGCGCGTATTCTTGAAAGCACGACAATCCTCGTGACAGACGGAAGCGAAGGTACGATTTCGAACGAAACCGAGATCCCGTTCACAGTTTTTTCGCCACAAACGAATAACGCGAGTTCGAGTAAATCCAAAATTGGCATCAACGCTAAGATTGGCGCCAAGATTAACAATCCGCGATCGGACGCCATCGAAATGGCGATGAACTTCGGCATGTCGCAGTTGGTTGACATGAGTTCGGCCGGCCCCATCGTTTCAACAAGCCTCGTCAATACAAAGGTCACGGTGCGCAGCGGTCAAAGTGCTGCGATCGGCGGACTCATATTAAATTCTGCGAACACCGCCTACAATAAGCTGCCCCAGTCGGTCGAAAACCCTCTGATCTCGCTGTACGCGTCAAAGCAGTTTACGCGTAAGCAAAGCCAGTTCGTTGTCTTCGTCACCCCTGTGATCAAAGTCAGCGCCAGCCAGGGTTCAGAGAAGATTAAAGCAAAATTCAAGCTTCGCGACTAAAGGCGTCTTGAAACGACCTGGGCCCTAATCTGGGCTCAGTTTTGTACCATTATGTGCCGATAAGCCTTCGATGGCAGTTAATCCGAATTCCTTCATTATTGGTGTTACGGGCGGCAAAGGCGGCATGGGCAAGAGCGTGTTCAGCGCGAACCTTGCGCTGGCTTTCGCCCTTGAGCTTAAGCAACCGACTCTTCTTATCGACTTCGATTCACAAAGTTGCGGTGATCAAAACTTCATCCTCGGCCTGCGCGACGTAAAAACAGTCTCTGAATTAGCGGCCTTCAACGGCACAATCTCAACACAGTCGGTGCCCACAATTGCCACGATGATTCCAAATACAAGCATGGCTTACATCGCCGCTGTAAGAGGTCGCGACGAAACGCTGGGCGGCAGCGTCGAGCAAATTATGCGACAGATTGAAAACCTATCGAATGTCTTTCGCTTCATCATCATGGATCTTGGCAACCAAATTGGGCCCATGCAAATCGCAGCGATGGAGCGCACGACGGCGCTTCTTCTTGTCACCGCGCCCGAAGTTCTCGCCGTTAACCAAACGATGCGAATGATGACCGAATTACTTGCCTCGAATCTTCCAACAGAAGTTGTGCAGATCATTGTCAACAAGGCAGGACCGGCAGGGCTTGCGCCAGCTTCGATTGGTCAAACACTACGCAAACAAGTGCTAGGAATTATTCCGCAAGACGACGCAACAGTCATGGGTTCAGTCGGTCGATCATCACCGTTTGTTCTAAGCGCACCAAAGTCAGCTGTTGCACAAGCTCATTTCGAGGTCGTGCGAAGGCTATCGGGCGGAATTTTGCAACAGCTAAAAGCCGCCGCAAAACCCCAAAAGTTGGTTGCAAAAGAATCGCCCAAGGCTGAAGCGGCCTCGGCGAATCCGATGCGCAAACAGCTTAAAAACATGGATCCCCGCACGGCCCTCAAAATTACCGTACACAACGAACTCATTAAAGCGATGGATTTGAAAAAGGGCGTCACCGATACTCAAGGCGACCCCGATAAAGAAGCTGATTTAAAAAGAAAAACAAACGCCGTGATCGCGACTCTCGTCGACAAAGAGGGCCCTGGGCTGGGTCGCGACGATCGCGGCATGGTTATTAAAGAAGTGCTCGACGAAGCTCTTGGGCTTGGTGCTCTTGAAGACCTTTTAGAAGATCCCGCCGTTTCTGAAATCATGGTGTGCGGCTTCGAAAAAATCTATATCGAAAAAAACGGCATTGTTCAGTTAAGCCCCACAAAGTTCACTTCGAATTTCCACCTTCGCAAAGTTATCGAGCGCATCGTCGCGCCACTTGGGCGTCAGATCAACGAATCGATTCCCTACGTTGACGCCCGTCTTAAAGACGGCTCGCGCGTCAACGCTGTCGTCGAACCGCTCGCGATCGACGGACCCGCTGTTACAATTCGAAAATTTCGTAAGGGTCAAGTTAACCCCGAGACCTACGTTCGCGACTGGTGCGCCTGCACAGCGAGTATGATGGAGTTCTTGCGGATCTGCGTCGCCAACAAGATGAACGTCATTATTTCTGGCGGTACTGGGTCTGGAAAAACGACGTTGCTCAATACGCTTTCTGGCTTTATCCCCGCCAACGAACGAATCGTCACAATCGAAGACGCAGCCGAATTACAAATGAAGCAAGACCACGTCGTCCGGCTCGAAACTCGTCCGGCAAACATGGAAGGCACAGGGGCCGTAACGATTCGCGACCTCGTCAAAAATGCGCTTCGTATGCGACCGGATCGCATCGTTGTTGGCGAATGTCGTGACGGTGCCGCTCTTGATATGTTGGGCGCGATGTCGACGGGCCATGACGGATCAATGACGACGGTTCACGCGAATAATCCGAAAGAAGCCATCGGCCGGATCGAAAGTCTTTGCATGATGGCGGGTTCTGGCATGCCAGCCTCAGCTATTCGCGAACAAATCGCGAACGCAGTGAATCTGATTGTTCAGATTCAACGACTATCCGACGGTTCACGAAAATTGATCAGCGTTTCAGAAGTACAAGGCATGCAAGGCGAAGTCGTCACACAGCAAGAAGTGTTTCGTTTTGTTGAAAAGGGATTCGATAAAAACCGAAAGATCGTCGGTGAATTCCAAGCGACCGGTCTGGTTCCGAAGTGCATTGAAAAGTTTGAAAAACGCGGACTCATAATACCAAAGTCACTGTTTTCGAATTCGGTCGCTGCAGCAACGCCGTCACCGGCGCTTGCTCCGGCCCCCGCCTCAGACCCTAAAAAAATCAGCGGAGGTTCGCGATGAGCGCGCTATTCGCCAATGACTGGATCATGCTTCCGACCATCGGTGGCTCAGCATTCTTTGTGACATATCTTTGGGCCGATAAGATCATCAACTGGCTTCAACGACGCAGCCTAGGTCAAAGAGAAGAGGTATTGCGCTACCTTGAACTCATGTTCGTCGAAACAGACCGTTCGAAAGTTACAATGATGATGCTCGCGTCAAGCTTCGGCATAGGCGCCCTGCTATTCGTTGTCGCCTGGCCCAATATTCTTGCGGGCGCGATCTTCGGCGGGGCTGTGACGATAGCGATGTGGTCGGTTCCAAAACTTGTCATTCAATTTTTATGGGCACGTCGCTGCGGTCTGTTCGTCGACCAAATGATCGACGGTATGACGATGATGGCGAACGGAGTCAAAGCGGGACTATCAGTTCAACAGTCGATGGAGCGAATTCAGAACAATCTCGCAAATCCGATCAGCCAAGAATTTGGACTCGTCCTTTCGCAGATCAGAATCGGACGCAGTCTTTCAGAAGCGCTGAATGATTTGAGCCAGCGAATTCCGAAACAAGATGTGCAGATGTTTGTGACGTCGGTCAATATTCTGCAAGAAACCGGCGGCAACATGGGCGAGACATTCAAGACGATCGTCGAGGTTGTTCGTGAACGTCAAAAGGTCGAGAAAAAAATCGAAGCTCTTACCGCCCAAGGTATGGCTCAGGGAACCATCATCGTCATGGTGCCGTTCGTGCTGCTCGTCGTTTTTTATGTTCTTGATCCGAACTATATCGCGCCCTTGTTCAACACGACTCTTGGCCTGATCGCGGTTGTAATCATGCTAGTCCTGCAAGTTATAGGTGGAATCGCTATGCACAAAATCATTAAGATTAAGGTGTAGCGCGGGGTACAGGCCGTTTCTGATCGCGTCTTTTGGGGGATACGAAATGTTTTTCAGCACGAAAAAAATCAACGCCATTGCGGCAGCCGCATCGTTGACGATCATGGCGGTGGCCTTGCCACAAGCCGACGCAACCGTCGACATGAAGAACGCGAACTATACCGAATCGTGGATCGACATTCAGGTCGCCGGTTCGGGCTATGCACTGAAGGTACAGCGAACCTACAATAGCCGTTCGGTCTTCAATGGAATGTTCGGTTTTGGATGGTGCTCGGACTTCGAAACAAAAATTGAGAAGACTCCCGAGGGCACACTGAAGCTGCAAGAATGTGGCGCAGGCCAAGAAATCACCTACCGCGCACAAAAAGGCGGCGGAACAGTCACAAAAACAATCGATGGCATCATCGCGTTTTATAAGAAGACCAATCCAAACGCAGGCGACAGCTCAATCAATGATCTCAAAGATCAATTGCTGAACAACGCAGGGTTACGTTCGCGTTGGGCAAAACAAGCGGGTCTCAAAGAAATTGAAATTTCAAAAGGCAGCACATTCGTTTCGGACAATCTTGAAATCGAAAAGATCGACTTCGATGGCAATCAGTACACTCGAGTACTTGCCGACGGCGCATCTCAGAGATTCAACTCGAACGGAAATCTAACTGCGATCTACGACAAGAACGGAAATTTTTTAAAGTTTAACTATGCGGGCGATTCGATTCGCGAAGCGATCGACAACTCGGGCAAAAAACTGAGCTTCAGTTTCTACCCGACGAAGCGTGTGAAAGACATCTCGGGCCCCGGCGGCACAAAAGTCGAATACAAGTACAAGGGCGAAGATCTTCAGCAAGTCAAAAACATGTGGAAGAACACGTACACGTACGAATACGACGATACCCATAATCTCATCAAAGTTTCTTTTCCTGACAACACGTTCAAGGCACTGACTTACAACCAAAAAAACGACTGGGTCATGTCGTTTACCGACCGCGCGCTTGACGGAGTCGCGTGCAAAGAAACTTACGACTATCAGTCTGACAAAACGAATCCAAAAGATCACTTCTGGTCGACGGCCGTAAAAAAGTGCGGCAATGAAATTAAAAACGAAGCGCGATTTGAATTCTGGCTGAAAAGTCGCGCCGACGGTCGTAAAGTGCTCGCCCGAGTTCTCAACCGGTCAATGACGGATTTACTCGATGTCTCGTATCATCCCGAATACGGTCGCCCGACATCCATCAAAAAGAATTCCATCACCACGACATTTGATTACTATCAGTCGGGGCTTGTCCGAGAGAAAACGACCGCAACGACACGTATGAACTTTGAATACAAAAATTCCTTTAACAAAGTGTCGAAGGTTAATACTGAATTCTTTGATGCCAAAGGCAAAGTTGCGAAGAAACGTGAGACTGTCTTTTCTTACGACAACCGCGGAAATCTGGCAGACGCTAAAAACTCTGACGGGCAGTCTGTTAAGTTAACTTACGATCAGCGGGGCCGAATCTCGACGATTGTCGATCAGGCCAAAAAAGAAGTGCAGATCAAGTATGAAGAACGAACCGGACGGCCTGCCCAGATCACCCGCCCGAAAGTCGGCACGATCGCGGTGACGTATAAACCGAACGGTGAAATAAACAAGGTTGAAAGTAATGACGGTGCAGCCGTCGCAACTCAAGTCGCGAGTACCTTCAACAACTTGCTCGACATCATTGCGCCCGCGACTTCGGAAATGAATCTGTAATGAAACGTTTTAAAAGACTGAATCCTCACAAGGGAGACACTTCGATGATCCAGAAACTTGCAATTATCACGGTGACTGTCCTGATGCTTTTCGTACTAACGACACCGGTGACGGCCTCGGCCCAGGAGTGGGATAAGAACGATGTCAACATGACATCCGTCGATCAAGGTGAGACATTGGCTGGAAGAACAGGAACATCCGTGGATTGCCCCGAGGGCCAGTGCCACAAGTACTTCAGTCCGGGCTACTTTGCCGACGGTACGCCGCGCGAACCCGTTGATGCGGCCAAGGTGACTCCCAAGACCTCAAGTGGCGGCGAAACCGAAAACTAGGGTCGCTCGAACGTCTCAGTTTGAGACACCCTTCTTTAGTTTGATCCAATTGAGAAAATCCGTCTGGCAACCGCCGGCGGATTTTCGTTTTTGAGCGTTACTCAGAACCCTCAGGCTCGGGTGTCTAAGAACGAAACACCCGTCGGCCCCAAAGGGGCTCTGGCCGTGTAGGGCTTTGACGCGGTTATCACGAACGTCCCGAAACACGACTCAACCACCTGATTTCATTCATTTTACGGCTGGCAAACCAACGTGAGACACCCGGCACGAACTTCGTATACCTAGTTTGTAGGTACTTTAGGGAGTCGATTGCGAAATGCGATCGCTAAGGAGGAAACATGTTTCGTTCTATTTTCAAAGGGTCTTTTCTTGCGGCATCTTTTTGCGTGATTGCGCTTTCGTCGAACGCAGAAGCTAAAAGCTCATCAAGCTTGGCTCGTTCAGGCGACATGAATTTGATCGAGACCCAGGCCGGAATGGCCTACGCCGCTGAGAAAAGCGACGGCGCCACTTGTATTCACGCAGTCAAAACCGATCGTGATGCCAAAACAGAGGTCGCAAAGGCCTCCGGTACGGCGCCTGCTCGTGGGTTTTCAAACGGAACTACGACAGTCAACTAAGTCGTACGATCGAGATTATTTTAACGAGAGCGATTCGTCGAGAATCGCTCTTCTTTCGTTTCAATCGAATCCGCGATCTCGCTCGTTCGATCGCTCGCCCAGACAAAACCCTCACGGCCTGCTCTGATGGCTCCACGCGCGACGGTCTGCATCTCGTTACCGAGGCGCGATTGATAAATCCAGCCCTCGGCTTTCTGTTCAAGCGTCGTTTCGCCCAGCCTCAGCTGAAGAAGCATCAAGACGAGCGCCGAAAACAAAACGGTTTTAAAAACGAAAAAAAATTCTGACATAGGTACCTCACGCGATTTTAATTTGCGCCGCCTGTTCGATCGCAGCGACAAGTTCAGCAGCTTGGAAGGGCTTTACAATAAAACTCGAACATCCCGCGTCGATGGCTTTCATCACGACGGTTTCGTGATCATTCGTTGAAAAAGCGACGACTCGAATTGCCGGATTAACCGCAAGTACTTCTCGAGTCGCGTCGATACCGCTTTTCCCAGGTAGCACAATGTCCATCAGAACAACATCGGGTCTCAGTTTGTGGGCCATGGCCACAGCTTCGTGGCCATCTTCGGCTTCGCCGACAATTTCGATTTGGCTTCCGCGAAGCGCATGCCGAACAATTTCTCGAATAAAAGGCGCATCGTCGACTACGAGCAGGCGAATCATGCGATTAGTATACTGTGCTGATTCCTGAAAGTGAGTCTCAGCCGCCCCAGTTGTAGCCAAACTGGATCAGGGTCGTGCCAATTGTGGCCGAAACGCCATCGGGAGTCGCTCCGCCAATTGGGTCTTGAAGACTGACAGAGCCGGTAAACAAGTCGCGCTCGATTCGGTGCTCAACACGTATGAACATCGCGTTTGAGTCGTCAAACCGCCAGCGACGTTCAATTGAAGCACCGATCGCATAGGCATTAACTGCGGTACCAGACCTGACGTCAGTCCCGGCCGACATTTCTTCGTGTAGTAATCGAGGCGAAACTGAAAACCCCACTAGCCAAGCCGCTTTCGAATCCGACTGAAACTCACCTTCTAGTGAGAGGCGCGCGCCCGTCGATTTGGTTTTCAATTTCGAAACAGTATCCGACGAAACGCGAAACTGAGAATCGATAAGCTCGAGTCCAAAGGTGAGAGACGAATCAGCGAAAGGCTTTCGCATGTAGAAACCGTAAGCCGTTTCGATTCGTGCTGCGCCGACCGCTCTGGCCCGATCTGCGACCTGCCCACCAAACGTTGAAAGATAAGAACCCCCAACTGCGAATTCAGGCGTGAACCACACTCTGGCAAAAGCCTGATAGGCGGGACTTGCCATCGTGGCCTGTCGAAAGCTGTAGCCACTTTGTGCATCTTCGTACAGATAAGTCGCAGCGACCGAAATATCCAGAATTCGCATTGGTTTCACCGCTATCTCGGCGGGGTGGCTTTTGACTTCGGTGATGTCAGTTGCCTCGCTGGGTGTGTCTGGACCCGCTTCGACTGGCTCAACAACAGGAGGTACGACAGAAGGCCGCACAGGCTGCAGCTCGGCAGGTTTAAGCGCTGATTCAACAGGTTTTCGAGCAGGCGCCTTCTCAGAAACACGATCAGATAGCCGATCGTTGGCACGTTCCGTAGCGCGCTCGGACCGCGGGCGAACCGTATATCGACCCGAGTCGAGTCGCGATTCGGTGGTCTCGTTACGGTTTGGCGAAGGACGACTCGAGTTTAACAAAAGCGCCGAACTCGGGTCCATCGTCGACTGGGCGAGAATCTGCTCTGAGGCGAGTAAAAAAATCGCTGTTGCCAAAGCTGTTATGAGCCTCAAAATCGCCATCACTTCTTATCGGATTTTTGGTCGGATTCTTGATCCGAGTTCTTGATTCAAGTTCTTGATTCGGGTTCTTCATTCACGCTCTTGACAAGACCAGCGCCTAATCCTTCGACGAAGACTTGTTTGAGCCACGTCGAAAGTGCAGACTTAACTTGTGAGGATAAAACGCGTGACCTTCAGTTTCAGGACCTTCGGCCTAATTGCCGCTGTTTCGACAGCCCTCTTCGCCAACTTAACGGCGAAGGCCGAATCGACATCGCGTATACAGCAAAGTGCAGTCTACAAAAGTTCCGTCGACGAACAGCTGACGATTCGAAAAATCACCGTGCTTCCCGGCAGCGACAATACCGACGGAATTTATGCTCGACCACTCGAGTCGCATCTCATCTCGTTGGTCAAAGCATCGCACCGTTGGGAGTACACCGACACGGGGTTGGCGTCGTTACCGAAGGCACCGCTTGAACTTGAAGAAAATCCAGAATTGATAAAGTCCGTACTTTCATCTTTTTCGGCTGACGCCGCGCTTTTGCCGGTCATCACACGTGGTCCGGGTGGCTTGTCTCTGCGACTGAATTTATTTTTGAAGGCTGACGGTCGTATTCTTGCCCAAGAAATCGTACGCGATTACCCCCGCTTCGAAATCGCTGACGTTAAAGCGACAGTCACTGTGATGTATCGAAAACTTCTGGCCACTATTCCCTACGAAGGCCTTTTGCTCAGCCGCCAAGGTACTCGCGTTACGATCAACCTCGGTAAAAACGACGGCGTCCGAAACGACCAAACTGTATCAGTGATTCAGATTATCTCTGAAACTCGTCACCCGAAGTTCGGCTTTTTAATTTCGACGGAAAAAGAAATTCTTGGCCAGGTCAAAGTTTTGAAAGTCGACGATACGCTCAGCTTCGGCGTCATCACCGCAGAAAAAGAACGCGGCGCAATTCGGCGCCTCTCCAAAATTTCTGGTGTACAAGCCATCGAATACGGCGAGGCTCAAACGCTGTCCCCGACAGACGATGGCGAAGTCCGCGTCCGCCCAGACGCGGGGCTATCGTTTGGCGAAGCGGCGAAGGAATGGCTACCGGCGAAGCCTCCCGCCTTCGGACAAGTTGGAATCAAAGTTGGGATCGGAAGTTACGCGGGCAGTACGACGTTAACGGGTGTCGGCTCGCTCGATGCAAAGTCCGCTTTTTTCCCAATGCTGGGCCTCAACGGTGAACTTTGGCTTAATCCGCAGTGGAGCATCCTGGCCGAAGTTACCCAAGGAATTATCTCAACGCCGAATCCACGAACCGGCGCAACTCCAAGCGACCTCAACCACGCGCTCAGTAAGTATTCGATGGCACTCGGCTATAATTTTTTGATCCGCGACGATTTCTTTGGTCCCAAATTTCAATTGAAAACTGGTTTTTCGTTCTACCGAATGTTTGTCGACGACTCGCTTCCACAAGGCCTGACAACCGTGAACTACAACGGCCTTTTGCTCGGTCTCGGTTTGTACTTTCCCGTCTCAGATAACGGACCGTGGGCTATCGGCGGCGACTTCGCAATGACCATTTTCGCAAAACTGAATGAATCGCCGTACACGTCGGGCAGTTCAGCGAACAACACGATCAACGATTTCTCATTTTATGCCGAGCGAAAAGTTTCGATCAATCTCAAGGCCCGTGCCTCAGTTGATTTCTCACTCTACAGTTCAAGTCTATCAGGAGCAGGCACTCGCACGGAACCCGGCACCAGCATCTCGCAAAGAACGGTCGCCATCGGCGCCGGCCTCATCTACCAGTTCTAAACCGACGCCCATTATTTTCGAGCCAACAGAGAGACTGTGATCGCGCCGCTTTCCCACTCCCCGCGACACGCGCATCGTGCCCTCGCCCGATCGGGAGGTCGCGAGGAGCGGGAAAGCGTCGCTCACAGTTCACTCTGTTGACCTGAAAATAAAAAAGCCCGGGTTTCCCCGAGCTCTCTAGATTCTGATGTCAGTAACGGCAGTCTCTGCCGCCCCTGGAAGCGGGTGAGGACGCTTCTTTTCGGATTTCGCCGCGTACTCGCTGCGCATCCGAAAAGAATTGCGGCCTCGCACGCGCTACATCATGTCCATTCCGCCGCCCATGCCGCCGCCTGGCATTCCGCCGCCGCCGCCGCCTGCGCCTTCTTTTTTCGGAGCTTCTGCGATCATCGCTTCAGTCGTGAGCATCAACGATGCAACCGACGCCGCGTTCTCGAGAGCCGAACGAACAACTTTCACTGGGTCGATAACGCCCGACTTCAAAAGATCTTCGTACTCTTCGGTGTAAGCGTTGAAACCGAAGCCTGCGCCTTTACCGTTTCGAACTTTGTCGAGAACGATCGCGCCGTCGAGACCTGCGTTGAACGCGATCTGACGAAGTGGTTCTTCGCAAGCACGTTTGATGATCTGGGCACCCCAACGTTCGAACTCGTTGAACTTCGAAGGATCAATCGCTTCCGACGCGCGAACCAAGGCTGTTCCGCCGCCGGCGACGATACCTTCTTCAACCGCTGCGCGAGTCGCGTTCAAAGCGTCTTCAACACGAGCTTTTTTCTCTTTCATCTCAACTTCTGAAGGTGCGCCGACGTGGATGACCGCAACACCACCCGCGAGTTTCGCGAGACGCTCTTTCAGCTTCTCTTTGTCATACTCTGAAGTTGTCTCTTCAACTTGAGCTTTGATCTGAGCAACACGTGCCGTGATGTCCGCTTTTTTGCCCGAACCGTCGATGACGATCGTGTTGTCTTTGTCGATGACAATGCGCTTCGCAACGCCGAGGTCAGCGAGTGTTGCTTGCTCAAGTTTGCGACCCATCTCTTCAGAGATAACCGTTCCACCTGTGAGGATCGCGATATCTTCGAGCATCGCTTTGCGACGATCGCCGAAGCCTGGCGCTTTTACTGCGCAGACGTGAAGTGTGCCACGCAGCTTGTTCACAACGAGAGTCGCAAGCGCTTCACCGTCAACGTCTTCTGCAACGATCAGCAAAGGACGACCTTGTTTTGCAACGCCTTCGAGGACACCGATCATGTCTTTCATCGACGAAACTTTTTTGTCGTAGATGAGGATGTAAGCGTTCTCAAGAACCGCTTCCATACGCTCTGCGTTCGTCACGAAGTACGGAGACAAGTAACCGCGGTCGAACTGCATACCTTCGACGACGTCGAGTTCAGTTTGAGCGGTTTTCGACTCTTCGACGGTGATAACACCTTCGCGTCCGACTTTCGCCATTGCCTCTGAAAGCATCTTGCCGATTTCGGGATCGTTGTTGGCCGAGATCGAACCGACTTGTGCGATTTCAGTCTCGCCTTTAACCGGTTTCGCCATTTTCTTCAGTTCATCGCGAACGATGCCGACCGCTTTGTCGATGCCGCGCTTCACTTGAGTTGGGTTGTGACCCGCAGTCACGATCTTCACGCCTTCACGGAAGATGGCTTGAGCCAGAACAGTCGCCGTTGTGGTTCCGTCGCCAGCGTCGTCGTTGGTTTTCGACGCGACTTCCTTCACCATTTGAGCGCCCATGTTCTCAAACTTGTTTTCGATTTCAATTTCTTTCGCGACTGTCACGCCGTCTTTTGTGACGAGTGGCGCGCCGAAAGATTTTTCGATAACAACGTTGCGACCTTTTGGTCCGAGAGTCACTTTTACTGCATTTGCGAGAACGTTAACGCCGCGAAGAATTGCTGCGCGCGCGTCTTCATTAAAACGAAGCTCTTTAGCCATGGATAAAACCCCTGTGTGCCCAATTGGGCGTAAGCCCCTTCGGGCCGTTAATAGTTTCAAAAATAATTCTGAAAATAATTATTTGGGACAAGCGATCAAAGGCCGTCGAAGAAAGCGACGACCGCCGATCAATCAAAAACAACTCAGTTGAAAACGCCCAGAATGTCTTCTTCGCGCATCATGAGATACTCGGAACCTTCGAGCTTGAGCTCGGTGCCCGAATATTTTGAGAACAGGATCTTGTCGCCAACTTTGACTTCGAGCGAGAGAACCTTGCCATCTTCAGTGACTCGGCCTTTGCCGGTCGCTACGACTTCACCACGCTGTGGCTTCTCTTTCGCAGTGTCTGGAATGATGATTCCGCCTGCGGTTTTTTCTTCTTCCGCCATACGACGAACCAAAATACGGTCATGCAACGGACGAACGTTGAGCTCAGCACGTGCCATAAAAAACCTCCCGAATCCCCACTCATTTTTCAAGCGGGTGATAAAATTAGCTGTAGCTAGATACGAGTGGCAATATGGGCGCCCCTAAAACCAAGTCAAGGTTGGGCATGTGAATATTGTCGCGACTCGCCCATCATTGGGTGTTAACGCGAAGCAGTAAGTCTCCGAAATTGAACCTCAATCGAGGCAGCTCACAGCGGACGAGGAGAAATCCGCGGCGCCGTTACGGCCGAATGCTCGGCAATCTGACCGCCGATCGCCAGCTTTTGGTAAGCCACCAAAAGGTCGGCGATGTCTTCGGGCGCCAGACGTCGGGCGACGTCGAGAATCGCCTCGCGAGATTTGAACTGCGTCAAATAGATCAGCAAATAGTCGTTAACCGTCAAATCCTGAGCAATCTCAAGGTTCATTCTTGCTTGCTCGGCACGGCTATCGGCTCGACTATCTGGGCCCTTTTCCGGTCGTCCGGTTTTAGTTCCGCGGCTCACAGTAGCCGGGCGGGTATTGGTTTCGCCTGTGCGAATGACGGCCTGCCTTTCTCCCGGTGAGCGGTCAATGATCGGCATTTTTTCGAACTGACTTTCAAGCGTCAATCTCTCAAGAACGAGGCGGGCTTCGTCGACGCGAAGGCTCTTCCAGGCCTGATAGGTGAGGGGTCCTGCGGTTTCTTCCGACATCGCGGTCACATGACCCACGGCCGCTGCCGAGGCGAGCCTAGGCCCTTGAAGCGTAGTCCCGTAAGAACTTCGCTCGGCGGAGACACGGCCGGGCGCGGCTTCGACATTTCGAGCTTCAAGAATGATCGCGATGACCGCGCACGCAGTTGAAACAGCCAACATCGCCTTAATTTGAATGCTTTTTGCGCTTAATTCGGATCTCTTGAACATGGGGCCTCCGTCAGACATCGCCAGACGTTAGATCAACCCCCGTGCCGACGCTCGCAGCCCTATTGTGTTTCACGAAACTAGATGAGTATCAGAGACTTAGCGCCAAGCGCGGAAATCAAAAAAAAGCGCCGAAGGCTCATCTACGGCGCTTTCACGATTACTTTTTTTCAACTAACGAACAGCAGAAAGCTGGCTCAAGCCTTTCACCACAGCCGCGATTCGAGCCACATCGTGCAACTTCTCGCGTTTGACTCCGAGGTGCATGAGCGCCTTTTCGTGCGAACTCACACACATCTCGCAACCGTTAATAGCTGACACCGCGAGCGCCAGCGTCTCGAACATCTCTTTGCCGAGAGTCGGATTCGCCAGCGATGTCATACGTAGTTTCGCAGCTCCGTACTCGTCTTTCGCCGCTGGATCTGCGTGTTCAACGAAATGCCGGTACCGATAATAGATGTTGAGCATACCCATGATCGCCGCTGACTCTTCAGCCTCCTGAACGCCGCCTTCAGTTGCGCCGGCCTCAGTCGCTTCGACTTTCGCCGCGTTCAGAAGCTCTGTAAATCCAACTGATTTCGCCAGCGCGATGGTGAGAAGCGCACTCTCTTGTTTCGAAAGCGTGCTGTCTTCAACGAGGCGGCGGTAATTCAGCTTCAGATCTTTCGCTATCGTCGTTTGCCGATCACCGAAAATTTGATCAAGAGCTGTTAGCAAGGCTGACATCTTAACCTCCGTTAACCGTTAAGCGTTTTTTGACCCTTTTCCCAGTTGCAGGGGCAAAGTTCATCCGTCTGCAAAGCATCGAGGGTACGCAATACTTCTTTTACATTGCGACCGACATTCAGGTCGTTCACCGAAGCCCAACGAACGATGCCGTCTGGATCGATGATATAAGTCGCGCGAAGTGGGACCTTGTCTTGTTTGTGCAAGATTCCAAGCTGCTCGCTCAGTTCTTTCTTGGTGTCTGCAAGCATCGGGAATTTCAAGTCCTTGAGGTCCTCGTGATGAGTGCGCCACGCGTGGTGCACGAACTGACTGTCGCAGCTAAAGCCGAAGAGTTCCGTATCGCGATCGGCGAACTGGCCGAACGCGCTGTTGAACTCAGCAACTTCAGTAGGGCACACGAATGTGAAATCAAGCGGCCATGCGAAATAGACAGCCCACTTACCTTTGGTGTCTTTTCGAGTCGTGAACGACTTGAATTCTTTGCCTTTCTCTAACGAAACACAGGCCTCTAGTTTTACTTCGGGAAACACTTCTCCAATACCCAGCATGAAAATCTCCTTGTTGTCTTGGACACAATCTACGGCAGTAGACAGCGATTGATCCAATTGATAGTATTTAACAGGTTATAGACGTTTTCGATCGATCTCTGAAGCCAGCATTGCCACAACTGCGATCAAGGAGCAAGCGTGACCCTCACCCAACTCGGCTACATCGTCGCTGTCGCACAGCATCGGCACTTTGGAGCCGCGGCAGAGTCTTGTTTTGTAACACAACCGACGCTGTCGATGCAGATACAAAAACTTGAAGACGAGTTGGGCATCGAGATTTTTGACCGCGGCCATCAGCCCGTGAAGATGACGCCGCTCGGAGCAGATCTCATTGAACAAGCTCGCATCGTACTAGCTGAAGCGGAAAAACTGAAGGCACTTTCGGCCGATGAAACCGATACCGTCGCGACTGAAATTCAGGTGGGCATCATTCCCACGCTCAGCCCCTCGCTCGCGCCAAAACTTGTCTCGTGGTTCAAACAAAATTTCCCGGAAACTAATATTTCTCTCGAGGAAGTTCAGACGAAAGATTTAATGAATCGGATCAAAGACGGATCGCTCGATGTGGGGCTGCTCGTTACTCCACTCGACG